>JANMKJ010000242.1:0-10705 GCA_031371945.1 Rhodobiaceae bacterium | reverse complement strand
GATTAACCAGCCATTGGTTGGCGTGGCGAGTTGCTGGAACGAGGCAGCACCCTGCAATATTTCACTCATGCGGCAAGCCCAGTCGGTGAAGCGCGGTGTCGCTGCGGCCAGCGGCACCCCCCGCGAATTCTGTACCATCACAGTCACTGATGGCATTGCCATGGGTCACCAGGGCATGAAGGCCTCGCTCGTGTCGCGCGAGTGCATTGCAGATTCAGTTGAGCTTACCATGCGTGGCCATTGCTATGATGGGCTGGTGGGTTTGGCAGGCTGTGACAAGTCACTGCCCGGCATGATGATGGCCATGGTGCGCTTGAACGTGCCATCGGTATTCATTTATGGCGGGTCAATCCTGCCTGGCACATTTAAGGGCCGTCCAGTTACCATTCAGGATGTGTTTGAGGCGGTTGGCAAGCACAGTGTTGGCGACATGTCGGATGCCGATCTTCATACGCTGGAAATGGCGGCATGCCCATCGGCGGGGTCGTGCGGCGCCCAGTTTACGGCCAACACCATGGCCACGGTGGCCGAGGCCATAGGCCTGGCGTTGCCATACTCCTGCGGAGCACCTGCGCCATACGAAATTCGTGATACCTTCTGCTTCACATCCGGCGAAATGGTCATGCAGCTGATTGCCCGGAACATTCGTCCGCGTGACATTGTAACTCTCAAAGCTTTGGAGAATGCGGCAACAGTGGTTGCGGCATCGGGTGGTTCCACCAATGCCGCACTGCATCTGCCAGCCATTGCCCATGAATGCGGCATCAAGTTTGATTTGTTTGACGTGGCCGAAATCTTCAAGCGCACGCCCTACATTGCCGACCTGAAGCCCGGCGGCAAGTATGTTGCCAAGGACATGTTTGAAGCGGGTGGCATTCCCCTGTTGATGAAAACGTTGCTTGACCATGGCTTTCTGCATGGCGAGTGCATGACAGTCACGGGTCGCACCATTGCTGAAAACATGGCGAGCGTGAAATGGAACCCGGACCAGGACGTGGTATATCCAGCCAACAAGCCCATTACCAAAACCGGCGGTGTTGTAGGGCTTCGCGGCAATCTTGCCCCGGAAGGTGCCATTGTCAAAGTGGCGGGGATGAAGAACCTTACGTTTACCGGGCCCGCACGGTGTTTTGATTCAGAAGAAGACTGTTTCGCGGCGGTGTCCACCAAGGCGTACAAGGAAGGCGAAGTCATTGTCATTCGCTACGAAGGTCCACGCGGTGGCCCGGGCATGCGCGAAATGCTGTCGACGACGGCCGCCCTCTATGGGCAGGGGATGGGCGAAAAAATGGCGCTCATCACCGATGGCCGTTTCTCCGGTGCCACGCGCGGTTTCTGTGTTGGCCACGTGGGGCCCGAAGCGCAATTGGGAGGTCCCATCGCATTGATCAGGGATGGCGACCTGATCACGCTCGATGCCGTAGCAGGAGTATTGAGCTGCAATGTGAGCGACGCTGAGTTTGCCCTGCGCAAGAAGGATTGGAAGCCCAAGGACCATGGATATGGTTCAGGGGCGCTATGGAAGTATGCCCAACAGGTTGGCCCCGCTGTGTCTGGTGCCGTCACCCATCCCGGAGGAAGTGCTGAAGGTGTTTGTTACGCCGACATATAGGTCATTCGTGAACCAGGTTTCACGCTACACCAGAAATGCGGTGATTGCATTCCTGGCGCTGTTGCTGCTTGGGCTTTCGAGCGGAGCGCGCGCCGATGATGATGCCGGTTTCTTTTCATACCTGCCTGCAGTTCCCAAGCTTAGCATTCCCGATATCAACATCGCACCGTTTTGGACTGACGACCTGAAGAAGGCCAAGAAGGCCTACGGCAATGGAAACTATGATCGGGCGATAAAACTGTTCCGCCGTGCTTCCGATGATGGGAATTTGGTGGCCGATTGGTATCTGGGCCACATCTATCGCAAGGGAAGGGGCGTTCCCCGGGACGATGCGACGGCGTTTTCCTATTACAGCCGGGTGGCTGACAGGTTTGATCCAGACGAAAAGGACCTGACCAGGCTCCGTATCATGGTGGATTCACAATTGCGCGTCGCTGACTATTACCGGCTCGGAATTCCCGGCGCCGGCATACGCGTTGACTATAAGTTCGCCGCCAGCAGCTACCTCAAGATTGCCACCACCTACGGCCATCCCAGTGCGTTCTACGGCCTGGCGATGATGAACATCAAGGGCCAGGGGGTGACCAAAAATCCCAAGCAGGGGCTCAAATGGCTCATTGCGGCGGCGCGGAAACGTGATGCACAATCAGAGGCTTACCTCGGGGAGTTGTACTGGGATGGCAAGTACGTGGAGCAAGATCGCACCCGCGCCCTGATGTGGTACATTTTGGCCACACAGTCGACCAACCCGGCAGAGTTTCCTGATATTGTGGACCGCTATGATGCATTGAACTCGGCAGCCAGCGAAGACCAGCGGCTCGAGGCCCAGGCGCGGGCGAGGGTTTGGGATGGGCAGTACCCAGCTGGCAGGGCAAGCACGGCCGAATGACATCTTGCGAACCGCCCTGCGTTCATGGCATTGACCGTGAGCCATGACCGATCCCACCCCGAAAAACCAGGTTCCACCACGCGTTTCTTTGTTCGGGCGCTTGCGGGCGTATTTCTTCACCGGCCTTGCCATCACAGCCCCCATTGCCATCACGATCTGGGCGACGCTGTGGTTTATCAATATTTTTGACCGCTGGCTGCAGCCCTATATTCCGAATGTATATAATCCGAACTTCTACCTGCCTTTCAACATCCCTGGCTTTGGCCTGATATTCGCACTGATCTCCATTACGCTCATTGGGGCTCTGGCGGCAAACCTGGTGGGTCGCACCCTGCTTGGCCTGTGGGAGAACCTGCTGAACCGCACGCCGGTTGTGCGCTCCATCTACAAGGGGTCGAAACAGATTTTCGAGACCCTGTTCCTGCAGAAAGGAGCTTCATTCCAGAAGGTTTGCCTGGTCGAGTGGCCGCGCAAGGGCATTTTTTCGCTGGCATTCATTTCGCGTGATGTTGATGGCTCGATGATAGGCCTCGAAAGGGGCAGGGCCATGTATGCAATCTATGTGTCGACCACGCCCAACCCGACGGGTGGCTATGTGTTCTTCGCCGACGTGGGCGACGTCAAGGTTCTTTCAACCACGGTGGAAGATGCGCTGAAGCTGATCATCTCGATGGGGCTGGTTTTCCCTGATGCGCCGCTCGCACCCGACAAGGAACTGCAGGTCGCACAACGACTGCCGGCAAAGAAATCTGCAGCAAAAAAGAAAAGTCTTTAGGTCTGCTTGCGTTGTCAAGTTGAACCCACTTTCCTCTGGGTCGGTTTGGAGAAGGGCCATGTCGTGAAACCGGAGCAATAGAGGGCCCACCATACGAGTACTGGTTGAAAGGCCAGCCGCGGGGCATGGTAAAGCCAGGTGTCGGGAAGGCCCGCCACCGAAATCATATTGAGGGCGTGGTTGACGTTTGCTGGAAAAACACAGACAGCATAGGCCGCCAGACCTAGCCCTGCTGCAACGCGAAGGGCTGGGATCATGAGGCCGAAGGCGCCTGCGATTTCACACAGTCCGGTAAAAGCCACCACAAATTCTGGCCAGGGCACGAAGCCAGGAACGATGCGCAAAAAGCCTGCGGGAGCATAGAGGTGCAAGAGACCTGCTCCCAGATAAAAGGCGGCGAGGATGATACGCATGGCAACAATAACACGGCGCTGCGACTTCATCGGTGGGGTCGTGCCAAACAGCAATGCGGCGCAAAACTTACGCTCCCGCCAGGGTAGCTATCCGCCATTCTTCATTCCTCCTGTGGCCATAATTTCGGTGCACCATCCCTGAAAGGAATATGGAACCCAAGTCCACGCAGTGGGTTTTGCCTCATGTAATTCAACAACTGAAACACCATATCTACAAGAGCTATCTTCGAATTGATGCGAGGAGATGAGTGATGGTCAAATCGACAGTTTTTGTGTGTGTTTTTATGGCTTTGGCAGCCCTTTCACCGGCACAGGCCGGTTGTGTCCAATTGGGCGGAAATGATCCGTGCAATGATACGTCAGCCCGTGAGGTTATCGTTACCACGATCCCGGAAATAAATTTCCAGCCTGGCACCATCAAAAGCCCAAGACAGATTGGCAGCGCCATGTTCAATCGCGATATCGATGGCGGTCCATGGACAGTTCAACGCTTCGGCGACAATGCCGTCGTTAAAGACGCCAATGGCTCATCCAAGCGCTGCAACCAATTCGGCGATCAACTCGTCTGCTATTGAATGCCACGGCTTTACCGACTTGCTGCAGCCAATGATTCCAGGACGCCAACGGCAACTGCTGCCGTCTTGCCTTCGGGGTCAAAGGACGGATCGTAAGAGCTGATCCCGCCACCTGCCACATCAACATATTGCCCAATAAGTGCGATGGCCTCGCGGACATCACCGGAACCGAGTCCTCCTGGGGTATTGTAGAAGTTGGCGGGGGCCACCTTGGGGTCGTAAACGTCCATGTCAATGTGCAAGTAGACGTGGTCCACCTCCCGTGACAGGCGCTTCAGGAAGGGTTCAAACACAGCGCGCACCCCGTTTGCGTGTATGCTTTCGACCGCAAGGGTCGTTATGTCGGAGGCCTTCAGATCCCGCAATTCCCAAGGGTCAAAATCCCGCGCCCCCACGAGGGCAACTGCTGACTCAAGGATTGGCTTGTAGCCAGGAACAGTCGAAAGTGCGTTACCCCAGCACCGTCCAACCATCATGGCCAAGCCCATCCCGTCGAGAAATCCAGAATCGGAAGTTTCGGGTGTGCAAAAATCGCCATGGGCGTCAAACCAGAACAGGCCCAATCGCTGTCCGCCAATGCCGCTGACGCTCCCCACCGCCAAGTTGCAATTTCCGCCAAGGACCAAGGGCAATCGCCCTTCCTTGCGTGATGCAGCAACAGTGACGGCAACCTGCCGTTGGGCTTCAAACACCAAGGCGGCTTCTGACTCGTAATCGACGTGGGTTTCGATTTCGACTACGCGAACATTCCGCCCGCTGGCTTCAAGCGCCGCAACTGCACCTTGCTTGAGAATGCGGTTTGGAGCGACACCACAACGCCAATTGCGGCGGCCTCCATCGTAGGGACAGCAGATGAGATCCACATCACGCATGGATATCACTCAAGCACCATTGGTTATGCGAGTCTATGTTCCGTCTTATTATCGGGTCCCGCCTGGAGACTCACTATTTCCGCTGCGGTAAGCTCTTGCAGCTGCCAGAGTTGTTCATCATGAATGCCTGACTCTTCCAGATGCCTCACCGTATTGAAGAGGTACTCGGCACCTGAACCCCAATGGCCACAGGACCGCGCCAAAATATGGGCCGCTTCGGGAAGCGCAAGTGCGGAGATATAATTGTCGAGATTGTCTGGGCCTGCATAAAACGCTAGTGCCTCGACAATTCCTGTTGCGGTGTGGACGCTGATCCATCGGGCGCTCTCCAACTGCTCATGCGAACCCACCTCTCGGTACAAAATCGTGTTCAAGGTTTTTTCTTCCTGGTCCCCATGCAACTTCAGAAGCACGCCTTCACAATGTCCACCCTTCTCAAGGGCCATCATCAAACCCGGTTGTTCCAATGTTCCCCTGAAATTCACCATGCGAAGGCAAAATGAACGGTGCCACCCGTGTGCAACTCCAATCGCCTGTTCCGCAATTTCGAAATCCCGTTTCCAGATCAATGAGCCGTAAGCGAAAATCCATAGCGGTCCGGGTGGCTTTTTGGCAAGCAATGCGGCGGCAAGCGGCGGGTAATCGTCGTCCGTCAAGTAGTCGTACTTCTCATCAACGGCCTGGTACTCAACGTCGCGATGACAGAGCCTAACCAGATCCTCAGTCAATTTCATTTGGGACAAGCGGTGATTCATAAAACGCCTCACTGGTGCGTTTGGGGTGATTGGCCAGACTTCGGCAAAATTCTTAGCCCCAAGGTGTCGGCTTTCGCAAGGTACCTGAAATTTCACCGTCAATTGTGATTGCTTTCGACGGAAATGCTAACCCTTTCCCTCGTCAGGAGCGCAACGCAACCAGAAATATCCACGCTGATCTAGGTTAGCATATCAGCCCATATCATCTGTGTCCTAATCGCCCCACTCGTAAAATTCCTGACAAAAATCCACATTTTGCTCTCTTGCATGCTTGAATTCGGAGGCGGGGGATGTAACCATGACCAAAAGCTACAACTAAGTTAGCTGGAGATTCGTCATGAAAAATGCTCGTTTGAGATTTGGAACCGCAATTGCCACGGGTACATTTGGTTTCGGCCTCATGGTGACAGGGGCGTTGGCCGCTGACATCGACATGGGTTGCACACCTGCAGTATCGGCCCTCAACGGCAAGATTGAGGGTGCCGGCGGATACTTCAAGGACGAGACGAGTGATGGGGGCCGGTTTCAAGGCATTGCCTCCTTAAGTTTCCCGTTAGGCTGCCTCTTTGGCGCGCAAATCGACTTTGGTGGTGGTGACCTCGATGGCGATGGTTTCGGCGGCGTCGGCGGCCATCTGTTCATGCGCGACCCCTCGAGCTATTTGCTCGGCATCCACGCCCAGTATATCAATTTGAGCGGTGAAGACATTATTCGCGTAGGTCCTGAAGCGGAACTCTATTTAGACAACCTGACCCTGAGCGGCATGGTAGGTTTTGAGGATGTGCAGCAGTTCAGTACCGACGATGTCGTGGCGCAATTGGGAGCTGCCTATTATATAAACGACAATTTCGCGGTGAATGCCAGCTACCGGCATTTCCTGTCTATTGACGCGGGTGCGGTCGGTTTCGAGTACCAACCCGAAACATTGCCAGCCTCGCTGTTTGTTGATGCGATGGTGGGTACGGACCACTATACATCGGTCATGGGCGGCCTCCGCTTCTACTTCGGTGGCGACGACAAGAGCCTGAAGGCCCGGCACCGTGAAGATGATCCAGGACACTATTTCAATTTGCTGACACGTCAGGCCGAGTCTTGTGTGGTAGGTGCAACTAACAATTTAGGTGGTTGTGGACGAAAGATTTTTGCTGACTAGGTCTAGTCTCTACTGTTTGAACCGGGCATCGCTAGGTCATTCTGGACAGACAAAAATTTACCTGATGGGGACAATCCCAGCGCAGGGACCGGTTTTAGTCTAACTGAGACTTGACGCCCCAGTATTTTAGAAAATCGCGCTTTCATTTGTAGTTGATTTGGCACTGAACTTGCCAACTTTGACATGTAACGAAGTTCGAAATCCTTTGCACCTATCTGTGCAAGTTGCCATCGGCAACCACCCAAAAGATTTTCGATCTCGCTAGAAGGCAAATCAGGGCGGAACCATTGTTTCTTCTCATTCAGAAAAAGGTTTGAAGGTCGACCGATCGAGCGATCAATGGCAGCATGGCTACGCCCGCATTGACACGGCGGTGCAAGGCGCACGAGGTCGCCCGTATCATAGCGAATGAGCGGCATGGCGAAATTGTAAAGAGGGGTTACTATCAAACGACCCCACGCGCCCAGTTTGGCGGGTTTGTTTGACTTGTCTAAGATTTCAACACGACAGAGTTCGGAAGCCACGTGCAGAACGTCGCCTTGCGGGCAATCGCTGGCGATAATCCCTACTTCGGCGCTCGACAGGATATCAATGCAACGGCAACCCAAATGCTCGGCACATTGGCGCCTGACTTCGTTCGTCAACGGTTCGCCCACGGTCAGGATAGCGAGGAGGCTTGGCTTAGTTTCAGGGTGTTGAGCGACGTAGCGGGCAAGGGCGAGCGCGTTGGAAGGAAAGGTGTTGAGATACACTTCACCGCGGGCCTGCAACCAAGCAACTTGCTCTGCGATTGGGGTAAAAACAGTAAGCGATTCAATCATCCCCGGTGCCGCACCCGTAAACCACTCCGCGGCCCAGCTGGGGTTTGCAGGGTCTCCGGCCAACGATCTCGTACGCGAGACCGAATAGTCAAACGCCCGGATCATGGCAAGGTTGCGCGTTGTATCCAATTTGAACTGGCTGCATTGACGATAGTGTGCTGCATTCTGGCCCGCTTCAGACAGGGCCGACCGGTGAAACGCCATTGGCTTTCCTGACGATCCCGATGACATATAGCGAGCCGCGCGGCCGTGAGATGCGGGAATTTCGAGGGGACGGAACGCTTCAGGATTGACGCGTACGTCCTTGCTGCTGATGATGGGGAGTTCGGTCCAACCCTCTGGCCGATAGCGCCCATCTTGATGGAATACAGGTTTCAACGTGTCCCGGTAAAACGGCACGTTGCTGGCCACAAAGGGCAGCAGGTCCTTGAGCACGTTGTCCTGGAAAGCGGTGAGCTGTTTTGCGGTATAGGAATCCGAGCGCAGGACCGCTTCATAAAACTGCTGGATTGTGCCAGTCTGGTCGGAGGACTGCGGATTAACCATAGCAAAAACATGACTGAAAAAACCAGAAATCGCAACTCTTCCGATCCTTGCGTCCTCTTTGCGGTGGAAACCTCGTTTGCTGCGGATCTGATTGACAGCTGTGGCAGGCTGGGGCTGGAGATTGTAGCCGGCATTCTGACTTTTTCACCGGGATGGTCTTTGCGCGGCATTCCGGTCGTACTGCATCCCCATGAAGTGACACCTCTGCTGCTAAGTCATTCGGTTGTGCTCTGCTCACCCACCCCCGCTACCCGGGAAAAAGCATACGCTTCAGCCAGGGAACTGGGTTTCAGTCGTTTTTCTTCACTTATCGATCCCACCGCCAATATTTCAGGCGGCATACTCAAAGGTCGTGGAATCTACATAAACGCCAGCGCCACCCTTGGCGGCGAGGTGGAACTTGATGATTTTGTCACCGTGAACCGTGCAGCGTCCGTTGGCCATCACACGGTGCTGGAAGCCTTTGCGACAGTCGGGCCAGGAGCCACACTTGCATCTCACTGTCGGATAGGGAAGGGAGTCATGATTGGGACGGGTGCGGTTATCGCGCCCAGTGTGAATGTTGGCGAGGGGGCCACTATAGCGGCGGGAGCAGTAGTGTTTCGCGATGTGGATCCCGGCGTTACCGTCTTGGGCAACCCCGCACGTCAGTCGCGACCAAGTTGAAGTGATGCCCAGAGTTTCCACAGATGGAGATATGGTGCCGATTACAGGACTCGAACCTGTGACCCCCTGATTACAAATCAGGTGCTCTACCAACTGAGCTAAATCGGCTTGACTGACCCCTATAATCATTTGGCCTGCTCCCTGCAACATGTCTTGCACATGTTCCAAAAGTCGTAATAGTGTTTCGTTTTGGCACAGGGCATTAAGGTTTAACTTCAAGAGGTTATGAAATGGTACGAATTACATCAGCGGCAGTCGCAGCCATCTTGGCGTTAGGCCTCGTTGCAGCATCGCCAGCTTACGCCGGCGACAAGAATGGCGGCGGTGGCGGCCATCATGGTGGCGGTGGCCACAGCAAGAATGGCGGTGGCGGCGGCGGTGGCGGCGGCGGTGGCGGCGGAGGCGAACGGCTGATCATTGTTTGCGTCATGAATGGCCAAAAATTCTATGTCAGGCGGGAATCCGAATGTGGCGCAAAGCGCGTCGTCGTCCGCCATAAGGTTGCAAAGTATTCCAGAACGGTGCGTTATGAGCATCGCCGGATGCGCTATTGTGGCCCGAGCGTCAACAAGAATGGCGGCGATTATGTCATCGGCGGCGGTGGCTTCATTGGCAGCCCGGCGGCCGTGGCCCAGGCCCGCAGGCGCGCTGGCGGCTCGGTTGAGTTCATCGGCGGCGGCTATGGTTATGTGGGCGAGCCCGCCTACTACGACGAACCTGTGGTTTTAAAGCGTCACTCGCGGAAAGTTCGCAGGGGTGCCGTTTACTCAGGCGGCTTTTCGGGCTATAACGGAGGAGTCGTTTTGCACTATGGCCCGGCCATCGTAAAAGGCGGCGCTTACTAACGAGATCTAGGACGGCGACAGAAATGGCCATTTGGGAAACCAAATGGCCTTTTTGATTCAATGGCTTAGTGCGTAGAGTGCGATGGCTGCCGCGTTCGAAACATTGAGCGAGCGGATCGCGCCGGTGAAATCCAGCTTGGCCACGACGTCACAATTTTTCCGCGTAAGTTCGCGCAGGCCCTTGCCCTCGGCTCCCAGGACAACGACCAGGGGCGGTGATTTTTCGACGGCGCCGAGCACGATGTCAGCGTCCGAATCAAGGCCGATGAGGCGGAAACCAGCATCGCGAAACTCTTCCATGGCGCGCGCCAGGTTGGTCACTTTTATAAACGGAACATGCTCGTAAGCCCCTGATGCGGCTTTGAAAAGCACGCCCGTAGCTTCGGCAGAATGGCGCGCCGTGGTGACCAATGCGGTTACATTGAACGCCGCACAGGTCCGCAGGATGGCGCCAACATTGTGTGGGTCGGTTACCTGGTCAAGCATGACGACGATGCCGGATTTTTCAATGTCGCGCAGCTCGACCTGGGGCAGGGGCTTGGCTTCGAGAATCATACCTTGGTGTACAGCATCGGCCCCCAGCATGCGGTCCAAAACCTTGGGCGCCACAATTTGTGGCGTGATTTTAAGGGGTTGGGTGAATTCCTTGAGGCGCTCGGCGGCGTTCAGCGTGGTCGTCAGCTTGACGATTTTGCGGGCCGGGTTCTTCAGCGCCTCCTCAACCGGGTGCGCCCCATAGATAATGTCATTCTGGTCACTCATGCCCGACCCATAGTCGCAATC
>JANMKJ010000211.1:0-7419 GCA_031371945.1 Rhodobiaceae bacterium | reverse complement strand
CCCAATCCGTGGTTCCTCGGCGCGTTGCTGGTGTCGATCGGATTGACCACCGTCGGCGCCAGCGGAAAGCCTCCGGCCAAAGATTTTGCAACGGTGACAAGATCAGGCTCAACGCCGAAATGCTCCATCGCAAACCACTTGCCCGTGCGCCCGAAGCCTGACTGGATTTCATCGGCAATCAGCACGATGCCATGTTCGTCACACAGCTTGCGCAGGCGAACCATCAGTTCCTTCGGTGCGACGTAGAAACCGCCTTCGCCCTGAACCGGCTCGATGATGATGGCAGCCACGCGCTGCGGCTCAACATCACATTTGAACAATAGTTCAATGGCGTGGATTGAATCTTCAACCGTGATGCCCTTGTGCTCAACCGGGAACGGTACGTGCCAAATGCCACCTGGCATGGGTCCGAACTTGGCCTTGTAGGGCAACACTTTTCCGGTCAGCGCCATGCCCAGCAGCGTGCGGCCATGGAAGCCGCCATGGAATGCAATAACGTCGGACCGCCCAGTATAGCAGCGGGCGTACTTCACGGCGTTCTCAACCGCTTCGGCACCCGTGGTCACCAGTGCCGATTTCTTCTCGCCCGACATGGGCGCAATTGCGTTCAGCTTTTCGCACAATTCCACGAAGGGTTCGTAGGGCATGACCATGGCGCAGGTGTGGGTGAATTTTTCCAGCTGCTCATAGACCCGCTTCATCACCAGGGGATGCCGGTGGCCGGTGTTCACCACGGCGATGCCGCCGCCAAAATCGATGTAGCGGTTGCCCTCGATATCCCATATTTCCGAGTTTTCGGCCTTGGCCGCCATGACCGCGGCACCCATGCCAACGCCGCGCGACACGGCCTTGGCGCGGCGCTCCACCCACTGCTTGTTCATGCCAGGTTGTGCTGTGACGGGTGCATTCATGATAAACTCCTCAATTGATCGACCCATTTAGCCCCGTTGACCTTTGCCCCGCAAACGGATTCAATGGAGCCAGATTTCAAGGAAAATTGCAGTATTGGGAACACGTCATGCGGGCCGCCACGCTATGTACCATTGAATTGCCGGATTTTGGCCTTCCCGCCATTGAGCCGGCACTTGAAAGGAATGTCTACGAAAACCGCATGGCAGCCCTGTTGGACCGCATGGCGCGGGAAAAATACGACGCCGTCGTCATCTATGGTGACAGGGAACACGTGGCCAACATCTCCTGGGCCACAGGCTATGATCCGCGCTTTGAGGAAGCCATTTGCATCGTCGTACCGGGCCGCAGGGCAACTCTGCTCGCCGGCAATGAAGGCTTCCCCTATGCCGAGACTGCCAACGGCGTATTTGACCGCGTCCTGTGGCAGTCGCTCAGCCTGATGGGCCAGCCCCGCGACAGGTATCAACCACTTGCTGAAATACTCAAGGCCGCCGGCCTGAAGGCTGGCATGCGCATAGGCCTTGCGGGCTGGAAGGGATTTGAAAGCGAAGCCGGTGTTTTTGACCCCGCATGGTTCGAAACCCCGCATTACCTGGTCACTGAGTTGCAGAAACTGGGAACGGTGACCAATGCGGCACTTCTTTTCATGCATCCCACCACGGGCCTGCGCACCATCAATGAGGTGGAGCAATTGGCACGGTTTGAATATGCCGCAACCCTGGGCTCGACCGCCATTCGCAATGCCATTCGGGCAGTGCAGCCCGGCATGTCGGAATATGAATTCTGCAGCGCCATGAACGTCAGCGGGTTTCCACAGTCCACCCATATCAACATGTGCTCCGGGCCCCTGGCCAAGTATGGTCTTCCCAGTCCCTCGATGCGCATCATGGAAAAGGGTGATCCCATCGTTGTTGGCCTCGGCCTCATGGGTGCCTTGAACTGTCGCGCCGGATTCTTGGCAAGCGATGCTAGCCAGTTGCCATCGGCCATCCAGGACTACGTGGCAAAGCTCGTGGCACCGTACTTCAGCGCTGCCGTCGCCTGGTATGAAACACTGGGATTGGGCGTTGAGGGTGGCGCGCTGTACGACGCCGTGATGCATCACGTGGGCGACCCGTTCTTTGGCATTGGCCTCAACCCCGGCCACCTCATTCACCTCGATGAGTGGATGCATTCCCCGATCAGGAAACGCAGCAGCTTCAAGCTCGCCTCCGGCATGGCCCTGCAATGCGATATCATTCCAGCAACCGGAACAGCATATTTTACCTCAAACATTGAGGATGGTGTGGCCCTGGCCGATGAACCCCTGCGACAGGCCTTCGCGCGCAATTACCCTGAAGGCTGGAAGCGCATTGAGGCCCGCCGGGCCTTCATGATTGATACACTGGGCATCAAGCTCCGTCCGGAGGTCTTGCCCTTCAGCAACATGGCTGGCTGGCTGCCACCCTTCTGGCTGGCCCCAGACAGGGCCATGGCAATGCGCTAAGTCCGACCCATGCTCAAACTGTTTGAAAAAACCGCCAATGAAATTGTAGCCAGCCTCAAGCGGGCGGAAATCACGCCGCTGGATTGCCTTGATGCGCTGGAGGCGCGCATTGCAGCCGTTGACGGGAAGGTCAACGCGCTGCCCACCCTGTGCTTTGACCGCGCCCGCCGTCATGCCCGTGAACTCATGCACAAGCCCATCGCCGAACGCGGGCTTTTGGCAGGCCTGCCCATTCCCATCAAGGATCTCGCCAATGTGGCGGGTGTGCGCTCCACCCAAGGTTCACCCATCTTTGCCAACCACATTCCGGGAAAGTCGGATGTGCTGGTCACCCACCTGGAAGCCAATGGTGCCATTGTCTACGCCATGTCCAATACGCCGGAATTCGGCGCCGGAGCCAATACTTTCAACGAAGTGTTTGGCCGCACGCTGAATCCATGGAACACCTCGCGCTCTGCCGCCGGTTCATCGGGTGGTGCGGCCGCAGCCCTTGCCTCGGGTACGGCCTGGGTCGCCCATGGCTCGGACCTTGGTGGTTCACTGCGTAACCCCGCAAGCTTCTGTGGCGTGGTTGGCATGCGGCCATCGCCGGGCAGGGTGGCGGCAAGCGTTGGCAACAAGATTGACTCAACTCTTGGCGTTGAGGGTCCCATGGCCCGCAATGTGGAAGACCTCGCCCTGCTTTTTGATGCCATGGTGGGGCAGGAACCGTCAGACCCGCTCTCGCTTCCGTCCGATGGAACATCCTATTTGAAGGCCGCCCGTTCCGGCCTGATGCCAAAACGCGTGGCCATCAGCCGCGATCTCGGCATCACCCCCGTGGATCCGGAAGTGGCAGAAATTGTCATGAAGGCAGCCCGCAGGTTTGAAGACCTCGGTGCCGTCGTTGAAGAAGCCCATCCTGATTTGCGCGAAGCTCTGGAATGCGCGCAGACCCTGCGTGCTCTCAGCTATGCGGTGGGCAAGAAGGGCCTGCTCGAGGACCATCGTGACAAGCTCAAGCCCGAAGTCATTTGGAATATCGAAAAGGGACTGGCACTGACCGGTACCGAAATCGCCAGGGCCGAGGCCCAGCGCAGCGCCATGTTCATCCGTACACTGAAGTTTTTTGAAACCTATGACCTGTTGCTGTGTCCCACCACAATCGTTCCTCCATTTCCGGTCGAACAACGCTATGTAACGCACTGTAACGGAACGGAATTTGAAACCTATGTGGATTGGCTGGCGATTGTCTCGGCGGTGACCAACGTGTGCTGCCCGGCCATTTCAATTCCCGCCGGTTTCACCACGGAGCAGTTGCCCGTTGGCATCCAGATCATCGCAGGCCCAAGAAACGAAGCATCCTTGTTAGCTGGCGCCAGATTGCTTGAGAATATGTTGGGGCTGGCAGCACTTGTCCCGATAGACCCACGGCCGCCGCGCGGATGATTTGGGCAAGTTCCGGCTCATTGACGTGGGCCGCCGCGTCTTCCGGCGAGAACCACTGCCGCCGGCGCTGGTGCGCCTCGGGCCACAGGTCCAGAACCTCATTCACCTCCATCGCGAAAACATCAACCCGGCACCGCGTTCTGCCGCCGCTCCTGATGCGCTTTGAATAGGTGTAGGAACCAAGGGAACGCGATGCGGTCTTGCCCCTGATGCCTGCCTCTTCATAGGCCTCCTGTGCCGCCGCTTCCGAGTCGGAGTAGCCGTCCATCGGCCAGCCCTTGGGAATGACCCACCGCTGTGTTTCCCGCGATGTGATTAACAGGATTTCAAGCATTGAACCTTGCCGCCACGGCAGGGCTGCATATTGCTGGAATGTTTTCATGCGAAAATCAGGGTCGAAACCCAAATCCCAAGTGCTGTGGCACCAAACGGCGTGTGGGCTCCCGCGGTTTCAAAGCAGAAGCCCTGCAACACCTCATGGGCGATGGCGTCCGCCTGTTCCTCCTCGCCCATCAGGGTCTTGCACAGTGCAGCCACGTGCGGTCCCCCTCCAGCAGCTTGCGCAGAGTGACCGAGCCTGCGGTAAGGCTGTTCGCATGCCTTTCGAAGAGATCAAAGAACCGTTCCTCCTTCGGCATGATTTTCTTGAAGAGATTGAACATGTGCCGGGCCTCTTGGATAGCGAGTCTTTGCCGTCTTGGCGTTAGCCCCTCAGGTGGCGGCGTGTAAAGCAGAGTTGTGAATAACGTTATGGTGAGAGGAAATCGGTTTGCAACTCTTGCTGCCTCAATTAGTGTCATGCAAACGTCACACCATCCGTGTTAGCACGCTCGATTACCAAAAAAGGCCCACGCATGCCTGAAAGATCGTCGTCCAAAGCATATCTTTCCGAAGCCCTGGGAACAGCCATTTTACTGGCAACGGTCGTGGGTTCCGGCATCATGGCCGAGCAATTGTCGGGCGGTAATGCGGCCCTGGCACTTCTTGGCAATACCTTGCCGACCGGTGCCATCCTCGTTGTCCTGATCACGGTTCTTGCTCCCGTCTCCGGGGCCCATTTCAATCCGGCGGTTTCGTTTGCCATGGGCCTCACGGGAAATATGCCGTGGCCAAAGTTGTTGCCCTATGCTTTTTGCCAGGTCCTGGGTGCCATCATCGGCGTCCTGGTGGCCCACGCCATGTTTGACCTGAGCCTTTTCCAGGTCGCGTCCAAGATGCGTACGGGCTACGGGCAATGGATCGCCGAGGCCGTTGCAACATTTGGACTGCTGCTGACAATATTCGGCGGCATGCGGCATAGCCCGGCAACGGTCCCTGTCATCGTCGGCCTCTATATCACCGCCGCCTACTGGTTCACCGCGTCAACCTCATTTGCCAATCCCGCCGTGACCATTGCCCGCTCCCTCACCAACACGTTTTCCGGAATAGCACCTGCGGCGGTTTTGCCGTTCATCACAGCGCAACTTTTGGGCATGCTGGCAGGTGTCGCAGTCGGCCGCTGGCTGTTTGCAAAGGAAGGTTGAGAGGCCCAATGGACATCGTCATTCATCATAACCCCGATTGCGGCACTTCGCGCAATGTCCTCGCGCTGATTGAAGCCTCGGGTTACGTGCCTACGGTCATTGAATACCTTAAAACCGGCTGGTCCAAAGCCCAGCTGCTAGGCCTGTTTGCCGCTGCCGGGCTCACGCCGCGCGCCGCCCTGCGCGAAACCAAATCACCGGCCCGCGATTTAGGATTGCTGGCCGAAGGCGTGGGCGATGACGTGATCCTGGGGGCCATGCTGCAATATCCGGTGTTGGTGAACCGCCCCATCGTGTGCTCGAAAAAAGGCGTGAGATTGTGCCGCCCCAGTGAAACCGTGCTGCAATTGCTCGAGCACTTTCCCAAGTCTCCATTTTACAAGGAAGACGGCGAGTTGCTGGATGTTTCCAGGTATCAGCTTTAACGCACGGAAAATTCCCCATTGTCCCTGGCCACAATTCGTCCACGTTCTACGAGATGATGAAGGTGCGCCAGGGTTGAAAGCCCGGCTGCCCCATGCAGGGCAGGGTTCACGTCAGCATATATGGCTTCCACGATTTGCGGAACGCGGGCGTCACCCGCCTTCACGCGCTCATAGATGGCTTCCTCCCGCATTTTCCGGTGTGCCAGTATTCCGCGCACCAGGCTCAGGGGCTTGCGGTGTTCCGGGCCATGGGCAGGGTAATAGATATCATCACTGCGCTTTAACAGCTTGCGCAGGGATGCCATGTAGTCCCCCATGTGGCCGTCGGGTGGTGCGACCACAGTGGTGGCCCAGGCCATTACGTGATCTCCCACCAGCAGGGCATTGTCTGACGTGGACGCCAATGCATAGGCCATGTGATTGCCCAGGTGCCCCGGCGTAAACACACACGCCAACTGCCAATTCCCACCGTCGATGATATCGCCATCCCCCACGATCACATCCGGTGAAAAGCCGTGATCAATGCTGGCATCCAGCCCAGCGCCTGAACTATCCATCGCCACAAGATTGGCGCCATAGGTTTTCGCTCCCGTGGCGGCTTTCAGCTTGGCGGCCAGCGGCGAATGGTCCATGTGGCTGTGGGTGACAATGATGTGGCTAACACTTTCGCCGCGCACCGCGTCAAGGAGTGCCGCCAGATGATTGTCATCGTCTGGGCCCGGATCAACGATGGCGACAGTGCCGCGCCCCACAATGAAAGTGTTGGTTCCGGCAAAGGTGAAGGCACTTGGATTATTGCAGGTAACGCGCCGTAAAAGCGGCGATAACGCCACGCTGTTTCCATGGTTCGGCGCAAACGACTGGTTAAATTTCAGCTTGGTCATTGGGTAAAAGTCTTGGTTGCGTGGTAGCTGCAATCGCCTTAGATATATTGCGGGACTGTGTAAACAACTTGAGGGAAAATTTTAGATGAATGCAACCACTGTGACGCTTGCAAACCACTTCTGGCCAAGCGCCACCATGAACTGGACGCGAGCCGTCGTTCTTGCCGTGTGCGGCAGCCTGTTTGTCGCCGGAGCGGCGCAAATCAGCATTCCCATGGTGCCCGTGCCCATGACGCTGCAAACCATGGCCGTCGTTGGTGTCGGCGCTGCCTTTGGCGCAAGGCTCGGTGCAGCAACGCTGCTTCTCTATTTGCTTGAAGGCCTTGTTGGCCTGCCATTTTTTGCCGGTGGGCAGGCGGGCTTTTTCAAGGATGGCATCCTGATCAGTTCGGGCGGTTACATCGTGGGCTACATTTTCGCCGCCGCCCTGGTGGGCTGGCTGGCTGAAAAGGGCTGGGCCGGAAATCCAGCCAAGATGGTTGTTGCTACACTTCTGGGTGGCGCACTTCTGTATGTGCCGGGTCTCGCGTGGCTTGCCGTTTGGGCGGCACAGGTCAAGGGCATGGACGCATCCGCAGCAATCCAGGCCTCAATCGCCTGGGGACTTCTGCCATTTATCCTGGGTGACATCATCAAGGCCGTCATTGCCGGCCTCAGTGTCAGCAGCGCCCTGAAATTCAAGTTCCGGGGCTGAAAACAACAACTGGTCGGAGTGAGAGGATTCGAACCTCCGACCCCCTGCTCCCGAAGCAGGTGCGCTA
>JANMKJ010000207.1:0-2518 GCA_031371945.1 Rhodobiaceae bacterium | reverse complement strand
CCTGGCAAAGGGGTGGAAGCCCTGGCCGTATTTGCCTGTCTCGGCAAGGCCGTAAAGCGTTTGCTCGGCGCGCTCGATAAGATCGCGCGAGGTTTCTTCGACGGGCGTATCGAATGCCTCGTTGACAAGATCTGTGCCGATGCCGTTGAGCTTGCGGCGCTGGGCCAGTTCATAGATCATGCGGCCATATTCTTCAGCGTTGATGATCGTGGTGGCGGAAGCCGCAAGCCTGGCAAGATAGGCCGGGCCGCCGATTTCCTTCATGGTGGCATCGGATTCAAAATAGGTCTTTAGGGTAATGGGCGAGGCGAGCTTGCCGATGCGGATAAGAGTCGAGGCCGCCTCAAAGATGCGGGCGTGGATGGCTTCCGAGAAATGGTCCGGCAAGAGAAACGAAGATACCCGGTCACAGGCCTCGTTATTGACCAGGATGGCACCCAATAGGGCTTGCTCCGCTTCCAGGTTGCTGGGCGGAGAGCGGAAGGTATCGTCTGGGCCGTCGCTGTCGACGGTACGGAGGTTTGGCTGTGCTGACATGGGGGTAGGGTTAGCTGTTTTCGCGACTCACGCTCAGTATATTAAATGTTGTTCCCGCTATCCACAGGGGCTGAAAAATCGGGGGTTGACGGGCTGGATTCAGGCCCGATCACTCTTGTTGAAATCCCACTTTAAATAGATGATTGCGCTGAAAATGAGGAGCCCGGCTATCACGATCAGGCCACTTTCGCCACCCACATATTCGGTCACCAAAGCTGATTTGGTTTGAGTTATGTCACTCATGACATCCCATGCCATGTTGGCTGCCGCATGGGCAATGGCTACGGGCCAAACGCTTTTCGACCACAACCTTAGAAAACCGTAGAATGTGCCAACTAGCGTCAATGTCGCAAGAAACAGTGGTACCACCAGAAGTGGATTTCCCGCGCTATGGTAATAGTCAGTGGTGAGCATAAGCGGCAAGTGCCAGACACCGTGAAGGAAACCGACAATGAGCATGGCTGGCCAAACGCCGAGTGACAACAACCGGGGCAACATGTAGCCGCGCCATCCGACTTCCTCCGCCAAGGCAAAGGATGTACCGATGAAAAGTCCAACCGTTATTTTCGCAACGGCAATGGCAGGTGAACCGGTCATTTGCGGTGCAGCAAAGGTGGCAAGACCAGTCAAGGCAAGCATGGCAAAGCCTGCCAGATGAATCGCAGTTGGTGCAGCAACAGCAACAGGCCAGGCTTTCAGCCCGGCGCGGTTGAGACACAACAGGGATGCCGCAGTGCGGATGCCGCCTTCAGGTGCCACAATTGTGAGCATGATGAGCGCGGCAATTGCTGGAGTGAACATCGTTACGACGGTGCTTGCCTCGCCAATGATCGAAGCCGACATGGCAATGCCTAGCGCAAGCGCCAATGTAATTGCGTAGAAGACAAACGCCCTGTTTGTATCCGTCATGTCATTCTCTTTCCCAATCAACTGTCTGGCGCCAGATCCAGTGCCAGAAACACGCCTTCCGTAAAATGCCGGAGATCATTTTCATGCTCAAATGCAACGCCTGCCTTTGCGTAGCTTATTGGAGAAAATGAAGGATCGAGCTCATTGACCTTGGCTGCGTGGGCGCGAGCCGTGGCCATGTCGCCGTGTTGGGCGTAGCAGGCGGCCAGCCTCGTGCGGATCCATGGCGGCATTGCGGAACTTGGTTCAATGGCTTGGGCTGCTTCGAGATATTCGCCGAGTGAGTAGAGTGCCAGTGAGCGGTCGTGGCTGTACCACGGTGGATGAAGTGGATCGAGTTTTACGGCCCGGTCAAACCAGACAAGCGCTTCGGCGGCTCGTCCGCGCAGTGTCAACAAATAACCCATCTGGTCAACACTTTCGGCGTCGCAAGGGTTGAGTTCGATGGCACGCTTGAGGTTGTGTTCGGCGCTTGAATAGTCGCCGAGATACATCTGGATAAATGAAAGAACCCGATGCCCTGCAGGCTGATCTCGCGACAGCATGATCGCCTTGGTGGCAATATCCCTCGCTTGCATCAGCACGTCAGGTGCGGCCCAACCATAACCACTCATCATAACTTTTGAGAATGCAAGCTGGGCGTAGGCAAGACCGTATGAGGGATCTTTTTCAATGGCGTTTTCAAACAGATCGCGCGCTGCTGCTATATCGTTTGGATCGTTGCGCCTGAGCAGGGCTATTCCACGAAGTGTCAATTCATAGGCCGCAAGGCTGGTCAGAGGTTTTTGAGACGATTTTTTGACCTCGGCGTCGTCAAGACGGCTCACAAGATGGCTAACGATTTGCTCGGTGATGTTTTCCTGAATGGAAAAAATATGTTCCCCCGCCACGTCGTAACGGTCACTCCAGATCTGCGTCAGGTTCATTGCCTCGATAAGATTGACCGACACGCGAAGCCTTGTGTCGTAGCGCCGGATCGATCCTTCAACGAGATAATCGGCACCGATCCTAGACCGCGCAAGTGACCAGTCAGACCGTTCTTGCGACGAAATGACGAAGCTCGAGTTGCGTG
>JANMKJ010000202.1:0-5425 GCA_031371945.1 Rhodobiaceae bacterium | reverse complement strand
CCGTCCAGTAGCGCCCGGTCGTCATGGGATTGCTTCCATTCCTTTTGCGGTACCGGCGATTGGGTTTTGAGCCATGGCTCGATTGAACGGTGCTGCGCATAGAACCGCGTGAGGTCCGGCACCAGGTCCTTCACCACCGGCATGTGCGGCAGCGGGTAGATTTTCACCGCCCCCTTCACTTCATCACACGCCTTGAGGCAGGCCAGCGTGTTGGTGCCATCAATATTCATGGCGCACGACCCGCAAATCCCTTCCCGGCACGAGCGGCGGAAGGTCAGCGTCGGGTCCTGCTCGTTCTTGATCTTGATGATGGCATCGAGAACCATGGGCCCGCAGGCGTCCATGTCCACATGGTAACTGTCAACCTGCGGATTTTTTCCGTCATCGGGATTCCACCGGTAAACCCGGAACTCCTGCAGGTTCGCACCCGCAGGCTTCGGCCAGACCTTGCCCGGCTGGATCTTGGAGTTCTTGGGCAGTGCAAATTCAACCATGCTTTTTCTCTAATACACCCGCGCCTTGGGCTTGATGTAATCTATATCCCCAGACATCGTGAAATCATGCACCGGGCGGTAGCCCAGCCTTACCTTGCGCGTTGCATCATCGACGAATGACAGCGTGTGTTTCATCCAGTTCTGGTCATCACGCGCCGCGAAATCCTCGCGCGCATGGGCACCCCGGCTTTCGGTGCGCGCCAGTGCACCGGCAACTGTCACCGCCGACTGCACGATGAGATTGTCGAATTCCAGCGTTTCAATGAGGTCACTGTTCCACACCAGGGAACGGTCGGTGACACGGATGTCGTCCGCCGTCTGCCATATCTCGGCTATGCCGTTCACACCCTGCTGCAACGTTTCGCCGGTGCGGAACACCGCCGCATCATCCTGCATGGTTCGCTGCATGCGGGCGCGAAGCTCGGCCGTAGGAATGCTGCCCTTGGCATGGCGGAACCGGTCAAGCCGTGCCACGGCGGCATCGCCCGCGCCCTTCGCCATCTCCCTGTGGGGCGCGTTGGGTTGCACCGTTTCAATGCAGCGCAAGCCCGCCGCCCGCCCGAACACCACAAGGTCGATCAGCGAGTTGGAACCCAGGCGATTTGCTCCGTGTACGGATACACAGGCCGCTTCGCCCACCGCCATCAGGCCTTCAACGATTTTTTCCGGATCCCTCGGGTCTCCCGCCAGCGCTTCACCGTGGTAATTGGTTGGAATGCCACCCATGTTGTAGTGTACTGTTGGCAGGATCGGTATGGGCTCGCGCGTGAGATCAACACCGGCAAATATCTTGGCCGATTCCGAAATGCCCGGCAGCCGCTCATGCAGCACTGCAGGGTCAAGATGTTCAAGGTGCAGGTGAATGTGGTCCTTCAGCGGGCCAACACCGCGGCCTTCGCGAATTTCAATGGTCATCGACCGCGATACCACGTCGCGCGATGCCAGGTCTTTGGCCGATGGCGCATAGCGTTCCATGAAGCGCTCGCCTTCCGAATTGGTCAGGTACCCGCCTTCCCCCCGTGCACCCTCGGTGATCAGGCAGCCCGCACCATAAATGCCGGTGGGGTGGAACTGCACGAACTCCATGTCCTGCAGCGGCAGCCCCGCCCGCAGCACCATGGCATTGCCATCGCCCGTGCAGGTGTGCGCCGACGTGGCCGAGAAATACGCCCGGCCATATCCCCCGGTAGCCAAAATCGTCTTGTGGGCCATGAAACGATGCAGGGTGCCATCTTCCATGCACAGCGCCATTACCCCGCGGCAAACCCCATCCTCCATGATGAGGTCGAGGGCAAAATATTCGATGAAGAATTCCGTCTCATAACGCAGCGACTGGCCATAGAGCGTATGCAGCATGGCATGGCCGGTCCGGTCAGCCGCAGCACAGGTGCGTTGCACCGGTGGCCCTTCGCCCATGTTCATCATGTGGCCGCCGAATGGCCGCTGGTAGATCTTGCCCTCTTCGGTGCGCGAAAACGGCATGCCGAAATGTTCAAGCTCATAGACGGCGGTTGGCGCATTGCGACAGAGATATTCAATGGCATCCTGGTCGCCCAGCCAATCCGCACCCTTGACCGTGTCATACATGTGCCAGCGCCAGTCGTCGGCCCCCATGTTGGCAAGCGAAGCGGCGATGCCGCCCTGTGCCGCCACCGTGTGCGAGCGCGTCGGAAACACTTTTGAAATGCAGGCCGTTTTCAGCCCCGCCTGGGAAGCACCCAGTGTGGCGCGAAGCCCTGCACCTCCGGCGCCAACCACGACCACGTCGAAGGCGTGGTCAGTTACAGGATAGGATGTGGAAGCCGCCATCAAACACCAAAACTCATCTTGAAGATTGCATAGAAGGCCGCAACGCCAAGTGCGGTGGTGAAAAATCCATTGAGCATCAGGCAGGCGAGCCGCAGGCCATGCCCATGCACATAGTCCTCGATGACAGTCTGCATGCCAAGCCGCATGTGCCACAGGATGGAGACCAGTGCCAGCACCAGGAAGATTGCGGTAAACGGATTCTGTAAACTGGCCACGATTTCACCACGGGCCGCACCCAGGTGGCGGATCAGAAAATACGCGAGAAAAAGAACAAGTGGAATGTTGGCCACGGCCGTCATGCGCTGCTGCCAGAAATGCCCGGTGCCCGATTTGGCCGAGCCCAGGCCTTCAGTCTGCTTGTAGGGTGTCCGCATGCTCATGGCTTCACACCATAACCGATCACCCACACAATGACCGTCAGGATGATGGAGCCCGCCAGGTTGACCCGCGCCAGCCATTCGACCACCCGCAAGTCAAATCCACGCCCCGTGTCCCACAGCAAATGTCGCAGGCCTCCCAGTGCATGGTGGATGAGCGCCCAGGTAAAGCCAAACAGCACAAGGCGCCCAAACCAGTGGAAGAAAAATCCCTGCACCAGTTCGAAATAGCCATCGGAAACGGCGGCAGCGGTGAACCACCACACCAGCAAAACCATGCCAAAATACAGGCCAACACCCGTAATCCGGTGCATGATCGACATCATCATGGTGAGCATTGGCCGATAGATTTGCAGATGCGGTGACAGCGGCCGGGCGGCAGATTTGGGTTCAGGCATTCTCATCATTCCAGTCAGCTACAGCTTCTACCTTGTGTCGGGCAGTATCGCAAATAGCCAGAAAGGCGCAGTGAAAAACTCAGATTACGATGACTTTGCTGCCAATGGGCACCGAATCATAGAGTTCAGCCACTTCTTCATTGAGCATGCGAATGCAACCGGACGAGGCTGCCGTACCAATGGAGTAAGGTTCATTGGTGCCATGCACCCGGAATCCCGTGTCGCCCGCCTTGGTGAAAAGATAGAGCGCCCTGGCCCCCAGGGGATTGTCGGGCCCACCGGGCATGCCGCCCGCCCATTTGGCAAGTTCCGGCTTGCGCTTGATCATGGCGGCAGGCGGTGTCCATTTCGGCCATTCCACCTTGCGGCCCACCCGCGCAATCCCGGCCCAGTCAAAACCTTCGCGACCCACGGCAACGCCGTAGCGAATGGCACTCTCCTGGCCGATCACGAAATACAGCGCCTTTTCCTCAGTGTTGATAATTATCGTGCCGCGGCGCTCGGGTGTCACGAACTCAACGACCTCAGCTCCACGGTAAACCTGGACCTGCTTTTTCTTGGCCTGCGCCACCGTCGGCACCAGTGCCGCCGCCGCTCCAAATATCAATGCTCGCCTGTCCATGCCACGTCCTCGATTCCTAACCACTCCTACCTCTGGACTCTGGGCAGCAATGTGGCAAAATCTGTCCCATGGCAAAATTTGATTGGCACGGTGGCAAAATCACGGGCGCAACGCCCCTCACGGCGGATTACCGCAATACCCAGAACGTCCGCCGTTTTTTCAAGGCCGAATGTGGCCCCCACTTCAAATTCGATCGCCCCTTCATGGCCTGGCTCAAAAGCGGCAAACCCAAAACCATGTCTGACGCGGTGATTGAGTGGAACCTGCGATTTCCAAAGTCCTGATCGTTAGCAGTCAAATTTTCTTCTCCCGTTGCGGGAGAACGAAGAACCTTCTTTTTACTCTTGACACCTTCATTCCTATTATGCCATGCGTGTTCTTATTATGTTCCATTCGCAAACGGCATACACATTCGACTGGGCACGAGCCATCGAGCGTAACAGTGAGGCCCTGAAAGCCATCATTGCAACTCTCTTCGCCATGTTCGGAGAAGCCAGTGTGGAACGCCTGCCGGAGTCTCTCTACCGTGGCCTTCTGCGCATCCTCCGTCCCGCCGAATCCGCCATGCGCCGCCTCATTGTTATCGCGGCACGAGGCCTCGTCTTGAAGCCCGGCCTCTCGCGTCCCATGCCGAAGGAACCCATCAGGAAAGGCGCTGTTTCCCGTCCGGTGTTCCAGCTTTTCGATCCGCGCAAGAACTTTGCGGATTATGGCAGTTCCACCCCGTCGGTTCTGCCTCGCCTCCACATCTTCGGCCATGACCCCCGGGTTGTGGCTATTTGGGCGCGAACGCCGCGCAGCACATCCGCTGCTTTGCCTGACGATGGCTGCGTCAACGCCCAGCGCCTCATGCGAAGACTACAGGCCCTCAAGTCCGCCCTCGAAAATCTGCCACGCCAGGCCCGGCGTCTGGTGCGAACGCGAGCAAGAAACGAGAACATCCCCAGCCTGAAATTCAAATCACCATTGAGGCCCGGACCACCGCCCGGCCACCGCAAGGTAAAGCTTCACCGCATCGACGAAATCCTGACAGAATGCCACGGGCTGGCCCGTGATGCGTTGAAGCTTGATACATCGTGAAGGGGCGGTTGATCACATCCCGTCACTTGACCCGCCCGCGTTGTCATTCCAGCGCATGCGGGATCCTGCCCCTCACCCCTTGCGGTTCTGCCGGTTCCCAATCAAGTCTTCCACGACCGCTGGATCGGCGAGCGTGGACGTATCACCCAATGCGCCGAAATCATCTTCGGCAATTTTCCGCAGAATGCGCCGCATGATCTTTCCCGACCGCGTCTTGGGCAGGCCCGGTGAAAACTGGATTTTATCCGGCGTTGCCAACGGCCCGATTTCCTTGCGCACATGGGCCACCAAATCCTTGCGAAGGGTATCATCGCCCGATTGACCCACCATCAGCGTCACATAGCAATAGATGCCCTGGCCCTTGATATCATGGGGATAACCCACAACCGCGGCCTCCGACACGAGGGGATGGGACACCAGCGCCGATTCCACTTCCGCCGTTCCCAGCCGGTGGCCAGACACATTGATCACATCATCAACCCGGCCAGTGATCCAGTAATAGCCGTCCTCGTCGCGGCGGCAGCCGTCACCGGTGAAATACATGCCCTTGTAGGTCGAGAAATATGTCTGCACAAAGCGGTCGTGATCCCCATAAACCGTGCGCATCTGGCCCGGCCACGAATCAAGGATCACGAGGTTGCCAGA
>JANMKJ010000181.1:0-6977 GCA_031371945.1 Rhodobiaceae bacterium | reverse complement strand
ACCTGCGCCACGATCTTGGTTTCAAGCTGCTCCATGGCTTTCTTTAAGGCGCTAGGCGTTCCGGAGTGTGGAGCTTGGAACGTAGCGCCTTCTATTTTCCCGCGTTGGGGTCCCTCGAACTTCGCGATGAACTGAAAGCCGGGCCGGAGAAATCCGACGTACCCGTCTGGCGCTTTACCACATCGGCAAGCGTGTTTAACGCGGCGATCTGGTCAGCAACAACCTTGCGCATGGCATCGGCATTGGTCTTGGTTTCCTCCGGCAGATCGACGATGGCGCGCTTCAAATCGGCCCGTGCGAGATCAATGTCCTTGACCACCTGCTGGGCAGTCATGCGCATGTCCTGGGCAGTTTGCTGGAAGTCACTGGCGGTCGACGACAGCATTTCATTCATCAACGCCATGGCGCGTTCATGCTGTTCGCGCAGCACCCGCGACGCCTGGGTTATCTGGCCACCGGACCTTGATTCCAGTTTGCGGATTTCCTGTTCGAGATTCTGCACGGCAATTCCGGTTTGCTCAGCTATGACGCGGCTGATGTCCTTTGAACGAACCTCAGCTGCGGCAAGCGACTCCTCGATCATGTTCATGTAGTTGGTCATCACCGTGTCGATGTCCTGGGCCCGGGACGAGGCGCTGTCGATCAGCGCATCAAGTGCATCCTTGCGGTTAAGCAGCACCCGTTCCATTTCATTGTTGAACTTATCGATGGATTTTTCCACCAGGCCGGACACATCCTCAAGGCGATCCGAAATGCGGCTGCCGGTCATTTCCAGCTTGCCCGTGAGCTGCATCGACACGCTTTCGAGGTTGTCATCGAGAGTGGTTGCAGCGGTCGAAAGCTGGTCGGCCAGATAGGTATTGGCCGTTTCAACATGCTTGGAGAATTTGCGATGGGCTTCATCGAGGCTCGAATTGGTGGATGTTGTGGCCGAGTCAAATTCCTTGACGGCCTTGTCAATGCGGTCAACCAGCAAACCGGTTTCCTTTTCAAAGCGGCCGGTGATCTGCAGTGTTGTTTGGCCCAGGCCATCGGAGAAGGCTTCGCTTGCCTTGCTCAGATCGGTTATCATCTGGCTGCTTGCCGTATCGAGAATCTCGGCAAACTTGGCTCCGGTTCCAGCCAGGCGGCCGGAAATGTCGCCTGTGACTTTTTCGAGCACTTCGGTGGCAACATCAAAGCGCTGGCCAAGTTCGCGCGCGGTTGTGTCAATGCGTGAGAACATGGAAGCACCGGCAGTATTGAGCTGGTCAGTCACATCCAATGAGGTCTTTTCCAAACGCTGGGCCATGAGCACATTGGCGTCGGTTACCTGGCGTGTCACGCGCACGGCCGTATCGGCAAAGGTGTTGGTGACTTCCGTCGACGTCTGGTCGAGCTGTTCGGTCATCATCTTGGTGTTGGCGGTGAACAGGGCGGCAAGTTCCGTGGTGGCCTGTTCAAGCTGGGAACCAAGCCGGGTTTCGGTGGAACCCAGCAGGGTGCTGAGCTCGGTTGACGAGGAGTCGAGTTGCTTGGTGAGTTTGTCGGTGACTGTTGCAACGCGCGTGGTGACATCACCGGCTGTGGTGCTGATGTGTTCATAGATGCGGGTGGCGGTTGATTCCAGCTGATCCGTCATGGACGAAGTCGTGTCGTCAAGGCGGGCATAGAGTTGCTGCGATGTTTCCTGCAGTTTCTGTGTCAGGTCGCCGGAAGATTCATGCAACAGGGTGAACAGCGCATCGCGTGCCGTGCCGATTCTCTGGATGAATTCACCCGATGTGCTGATGAGCTTGTCGGTGACCAGGCCACCGGAACCCTCAATGTTCTGGGCCAAGGCAATGCCTGAATCCTGCATCTGGCGACCCACGATATCGGAGGTCTCCTTTAGATGGGACGCAATGGTGCCGCTGGTTGTCACCAGCAGGTCATTTATGCTCGAACCCGTCATTTGCATCTGGTTGATGACGCCTGCACCCATCTGGTCGAGGCGAGCGTTCACATTACTTGTGGCGGCATCGATGGAATCAAACACGCGAAGGGCAGTGCTTTCGATGGTACCGCCAATGTCGGTGGCACGACTATCGAGGGTATTGTAGATTTTTTCCGCAGTCTGCTCGACATGGGTGTTCACGTAGGTGGCCTGCTGGTCGAGCCGGTCAAACACGCCGGTAGACGTTTCATCAAGTTTCAGGTTGATCTGGTTGGCACGCACGCCAATTTCACTGAACAGGCGGCTGGTGGTTTCCTCCACCTTGCCGGCAAGACCGGAACCGGAGGCATTCAATTGGGACAGCAACTGGTTGGCGGTTTGGTCGAGGCCCGTCAGGAACTGGGTGCTGGTCGATGTCAACCGGTCGGAAAGGCGAAGCGTTGCGTCATCGACGCTGCCGACGATTTGCGTTGAGGCCTGGTCAATGTAGTTCGTGAGGTCAATGCGCGAGCGCGAGATTTTTTCCAGGTAATCAAGAGCCACAGACTGCAGGCCTTCGGTAACCTGGCCACGGCTTTGTTCAATCTGCTGGGCGGCATCGATGCCGGAGCGTTCGATCAGAGTGGCCACTTCCGACGACGTTGCCTTCAAGTGATAGGTTATATTGCCACCGGTGCTCTGGACGACGTCTGCCATTTCAGCAACAGCCTGCTTGATCTGGTCAACCGAAGCTGCGGATACGCGGTCAATGGTGCGGCTGAGTTCCACGTTGACGCCGGTCAGGTGGTCAACGCTTTGCTTCAGGAGCTGCACCACATTGGATTCCATGCCCTGAATATTCTTGCCAAAATTCGACGATTCCGAATTGAGGTGGCTCGTGGCCGTTGACAGGGTCTGGATCTGGTCCTGGAGATGTTGCGAGAACGAGCGAAGTTCGCCCACCAGCATGCCTGACATGCGTTCCATCTGGGCGGTTTGCCCACCGATTTCGTCACCGGCTATTGCAGCGCGGGTTGATACTTCGTCAATCGTCCGGGTGAGTTCGACAGTGGAATTCTTCAGGCCCTGTTCAAGCCGTCCGAGGGTGTTCTGGGCGTTATTGATGACATGGTCGAGGTTCTGGGTATTGGTTTCAATGCGCGCCAGCATGGGCATTGACTCGTTGCCAACCACGAGGCCTGCATTGTGCAGGGCGGCGCGCTGGTTTTCGAGGCCCGTCACCAGGCTTCTGATACGGTCTTCATTGCCGCCAAAGGCGCGCTCGATGGCCGAAATTTCCTTGTGTACGATTTCCTCAAGCACGGTGGCGCGCTGCACGGCGTGCTCGACACCGCCCACCAGCAGGTCAACTTCAGAACGCACGGCCTGGGCAATGGAGGTAAGACCTTCGGTTGCAATGTCCTGCGGCCGGATGAGCCGCATGGCGGACTGCATGAGAACTTCCGACACCTGGCGTAACTGTTGGGCGCGCCAGAGGAAATAGGCCATGACCCACATGATGATGATGGGCAGAACGAGCAGGGCAAGCGAACTGATGAGTTGGGGCAGGGCCTGGTCCATGATGACCGCGGAATAGGACATTGACCATACGAACACCCAGACCAGCGTCACAAGGCTGGCCATGACAAATGCAGCATATGACGGCGGACGGTTCAGTCTTGCCATCAACCTTGCGGTTCCGGGATCATTTTCGTTTGCGGGTCGGCCACGCACGGGTGCCGCTTCCAACGGCGATCCACGCCGTACTTCAGGCTGTTTGTCGACGCGTTTATCCCTGCGACGCGTGTCCATTGTATTGTTTGCCATCTGATATTTACCCACATTCTCTAAGTCGTGTACTAACAACCACCTGGCCGCCAGAGGTAGATTTGTTGACGAAAGAACCTGCCAGTCCCAAGCAGGTTGGCCCCCTTCATCGTCAAAGCCACGGATTCCCACCATAACCCATTGATGGCCTTCGTAGAACCCGTTCTGGCCGCCGTCCCAAGAATAATTAAAGATTTGGTTAAGATTATGGATCGAATTGAATCGATTCAGAAAACCGGGCATTTACGCAAATGCTGTAGACCCGTTTCTGAGCCTTGGGCACCGTTAGTGCCTAATTTTTAGGCAATTAAGGGTGTCGGATTGGGTCATATTTCCGTAGAGTCGTCGAAGGTAAAACGGGCAACCGTGCTGCAACCGGTGTTTGATCGCCAGCATCTGGCGTATTATGTCATGGAAAATATTGACCTCGAGCGCGAGATTGTAACACTTTTCCTGACCCAACTGCCCTCCATACTGGAGCATCTCCGCGAGGCAAAAACGCCCGAAGAATGGCGTTTTGCCACGCACACGCTGAAGGGCTCAGCCCAGGCCATAGGTGCCTGCAAAATCGGAGAATTAGCCAGGAAGCTCGAACCTGCACCGATTTTCGAGCACAAATTGCGGCGCAAGAAGCTCATGGACGACCTGATGGAGGCCGTCCGGGAGTTTGATGATATGGCAAAGCTGCTCTATCCCTAGTTCGCTTGCCTTTCAATTCGCCATATCCTATGTAGCGTTCGGTAAAACGAACAATCTGAACCCGAGCGCGCGACATGGCCAAGATCACCTTCATCCTGCACAATGGAACCGAGCAAACCATCACCGGAATTGCCGGAATGTCTGTCATGGAGGCGGCGATCAAGAACATGGTTCCGGGTATTGATGCGGACTGTGGCGGCGCCTGCGCCTGTGCCACCTGCCATGTATATGTGGAGCCAGAATGGAAGGACAGGGCGGGTAAACGCGCACCAATGGAAGAGGACATGCTGGATTTTGCCTTTGACGTGCAGGATACCAGCCGGCTTTCCTGCCAGATCAAGATCAGCGATGCTCTCGATGGTTTGCGGGTTCGTGTTCCTGAAAAGCAATTCTGAGTTTATTGGAGTTTCGAAATGTCTGACGTGATTACCACCGATGCCGTGATCATCGGCGCTGGCCCGTGTGGTCTGTTTGCGATATTTGAGTTGGGCCTGCTCGACATCAAATGCCACGTGGTTGACATTCTCGACCGGCCCGGCGGCCAGTGTGCCGAACTTTATCCGGAAAAACCGATCTACGACATTCCGGCCTTGCCCATCGTGACGGGAGCTGAACTCACCCATCGCCTGATGGAGCAGGCGAAGCCATTTCACCCGCAATACCATTTCAACCAGATGGTCACCGAGCTGATCAAGCATGGTCCGACTGATTTTGAATTGCGCACCGATGGTGGCATTACCTTCCGCTCCAAGATCGTGGTGATTGCGGCAGGGGGTGGATCATTCCAGCCGAAGAAGCCGCCAATTCCCGGCATTGATGCCTATGAGGGCACGTCGGTGTTCTATTCCGTGAAAAAGATGGAAGCGTTCCGCGACAAAGACATTCTCATTGTCGGTGGCGGCGATTCTGCACTTGACTGGGTGAACAATCTCCAGCCTCTCGCCAGAAGCATGACGTTGCTGCACCGGCGTGACGAATTCCGGGCGGCCCCGGACAGCGTGAACAAGATGCGTGAACTCGTGGCTGCTGGCAAAATGCAAATGAAGCTGGGCCAGGTAACAGGCCTTACGGGCGCTGGTGGCGTGTTGTCTTCAGTGCAGGTCAAAGGCAATGACGGTGCAGCTTTTGACATTCAGGCCAATACGTTACTGCCATTCTTTGGACTGACAATGAAACTCGGCCCGGTGGCTAACTGGGGATTGAATTTGGAGCAGAACCTCATTCCGGTTGATACGGAGAAGTTTGAGACTTCAGAGCCCGGCATAGTTGCCATTGGTGACATCAATCACTATCCCGGCAAATTGAAGCTGATCCTTTCCGGCTTCCATGAAGCGGCACTGCTGGCACAGCAGGCGTTCCGCTACATCAACCCCGGTGAGCGACTGTTGTTCCAGTACACAACTTCGAGCTCTAACCTGCAGAAGAAACTGGGCGTTGCCTAGGCTGGTTTGCTTCGCCTTAGTCTTTTACGCGCGTTGATCAGCTCTTCCTTGCGATTGGGTCGCCCCAAAAGCTTGCGGAAGCTATCACGACGTTCGTGGACCGAGGCGATGGCAAGGCCCATGGGAATTCCGGCTTCAACAAGCAGTGATTCACCGAGTTGCAAGCTCGACTCTATAGTTTCGGGAACAGCTTCGGTGGCACCGGCAATATAAAGCCGCATGGCGTGGCGCTCGTCCCTCGCACGTGCGATTATCTTGAGATCAGCGCGTTCGGCCCGGGCGGCTTTTACTACATCGTCTACCCTAACGGCGCTATCCATGGTGACCGCAATTGCGCTTGCGGTGGCGAGCCCACATTTTTTCAGGAACTCAGGATTTGCGGCGTCGCCGTAATAAATGGGAAACCCGGCCTTGCGTTCTCGCGCTACCAGGTTCGCATCCATGTCCATGGCGATGTAGGAGATCTTGTGCTCATCCAGCATGGAACCCACAAGATGACCGACGCGGCCAAAGCCTGCAACGATGACGCGGGGTTGGTCACTGCTGGGAGGCTCAATGATGGGCTCGCCCAGCGCATTGCTGGTAATTTTCACATGCTTGTTCAGAAACTTGCTCAACATGGAGAGGAAGGGAATTGCCGCCATGGTGATGGAAACAATCAGCAGCATGCGGCTCAGGGTGGCGCCATCAATGATTTTCAATGCGGCCGCGGCGCTCAAGATTACAAATGCAAATTCACCGCAGGGACCGAGTAGCAGGCTCGATTCCAGGGCTGCCGAGTGCTTGACCCTCATGATACGGGCGAAGCCGTAGGTGATGGCGGATTTCGTGACGACAAGCAGGGCTGCGAGTGAGAGAATGAGAACGGGTGACTCGACAAATCCGTGCAGGTCAATACCAAGACCCACCATGAGGAAGAAGGCGCCAAGTAGAAGTCCCTTGAAAGGCTCGATGATGGTTTCAATGGCCCGGCGGTATTCGGTTTCAGCAAGTGTGAGGCCGGCAATGAAGGCCCCAAGCGCCATGGATAGGCCGGCAACGTTGGCTAAAACACCGGTGCCTACCGCGATAAGTAAAACTGCGGCCATGAACAGGTCGGAACTGTTGGTGCCAGC
>JANMKJ010000161.1:0-8211 GCA_031371945.1 Rhodobiaceae bacterium | reverse complement strand
CATTGATGCCCACAACATCAATATCCTTGCGGCCTGATTCATAGATGGCGCGCACAACATTGCGCCCGATGCGACCGAAACCGTTTATTGCTACACGTACCTTAGCCATTGCCTTCTCCGTTGGATTAATGGGATGCCGCGTCTTATAAGCTATTTGTCGCTCATGGGAAGAGGTGCGCACATCAAAAAACAGCCGACATGGCTATGATGCTACATCGGCTGGAGTTTCAGGGAGAAACGTCGGGAAAAATTATTTCTTGGCAGCCTTCTTGGGCGCTGGCTTTTTCACTGTGGCCTTCTTTGGTGCCACGTCATCAACCAGCACGGCAGCACGCAGCCAGTGGGCCTCAGCACGACCCTCGGGCCGGCCTTCTTCTTCCCACAGACGGAACGCCAGATCGGCAATAAGCTGGTCACGGCCAGCAATCACGTTGTTAGCAAGTGTCATCTCGGTCCTCATTGCATCAGGTTTCAGCAGATGAAGCCTTATGTCACAAAATGGTGCAGTGCACAATAATGGCACCTGCGCCATTGCGTCGCAACATTAATCGCCCCCACATTATTTCCGTCATCCCCGCGGCTGCGGGGATCCAACTTTGCAGGAGTTAAGTTAGGTTCCCGCCTACGCGGGAATGACGAACTGTCCCAGCTCACCTAAACCTTCGTCCACTTCCCGTTCTTGGCTGATGACTTCACGCAGGCCTCGATGAAGGCCATGCCGGCGACACCGTCGGCGATGCCGGGGAAATCCACGTCCTTCTCCGGCTTTTTGCCCGAGCGCCTGGCTTTCACGGCCCGCGCCACTTCCGTATAGATGTTGGCAAAGCCTTCGAGGTAGCCCTCGGGATGTCCAGGAGGAATGCGGCTTACCCGGGCTGCCGCCGCATTGGAGCCTGCGCCTGCGCGCGTGATCAGCCGCTTGGGCTCGCCAAAGGGCGTGTACCAGAGATAATTGGGATCAGCCTGTACCCACTCGAGTCCGCCCTTGGTGCCGTAGACCCGCAGCTTCAAACCATTTTCGTGGCCCGGTGCCACCTGGCTGGCCCAGATCATGCCCTTGGCGCCACCCTTGTAGCGCAGCATCACATGGGCATTGTCATCGAGCTTGCGGCCCTTCACGAAGCTGGTGAGATCCGCCGAAAGCTCATCAAGCCTGAGGCCTGAAACAAAACATCCCAGCTGATAGGTATGGGTGCCAATATCGCCAACGCAACCGCCAGCCCCTGAGCGCTTCGGGTCGGTGCGCCAGGCCGCCTGCTTCTGGCCGGATTTTTCAATGTCAGTCGTGAGCCAATCCTGCGGGTATTCGCCCTGCACCAGGCGAATGTCGCCGAGGTCGCCAGCTGCCACCATGGCCTGGGCCTGGCGGATCATCGGGTAGCCCGAATAATTGTGGGTCAGTGCAAACACCACGTTCTTGTTTTTGGCAAGAAGCTTTTCAAGTGCCAAAGCCTCTTTGAGGTTCAACGACAGGGGCTTGTCGCACACCACATGGATGCCGGCCTCAATGAACGCCTTGGCGGCGGGAAAATGCATGTGGTTGGGCGTGACAATGGCCACAACTTCAATGCCATCGGCGCGCTTGGCCTCGGCGTTTGCCATCTCGCGGAAATCCGAATAGATGCGGTCGGCTGCAAGCCCCAGTTCCTCACCCGAGGCCTTCGCACGCGCCGCATCGGCGGACAGGGCGCCCGCCACGAATTCATATTGGTCATCCATCCGTGCCGCGAGGCGATGCACGGCACCGATGAAGGCCCCCTGGCCGCCGCCCACCATGCCAAGCCGGATGCGGCCCGTGTTCTTTTCACTGGTTCCTGAGATAGCCATGGTCGCCTCCTACAAACCCAACAACCGGTTAACCTGCGCCTGGTCGGTTTTGCCGCCGGCAAAATCATCAAAGGCTTTCTCGGTGGTGCGAATGAGGTGGCTTTCGATGAAGGGCGCACCTTCGGCAGCGCCCTGCTCGGGATGCTTGATGCAGCATTCCCATTCCAGCACCGCCCACGAGGCGTAGCCATACTGCGAAAGCTTGGAGAAGATTGATCCGAAATCCACCTGCCCATCGCCCAGTGAGCGGAAACGGCCAGCGCGGTTGATCCACGGCTGGTAGCCCGAGTAAACGCCCTGCCGTCCGGTGGGATTGAGCTCGGCGTCCTTCACGTGGAAGGCGCAAATGCGGTCATGATAGATATCGATGAAGGACAGATAGTCGAGGTGCATCAAAACAAAATGTGAGGGATCATAGTTGATCTGGCAGCGCTTGTGGCCCTTGAGGGCATCTAGGAACATTTCGAATGTGGCGCCATCAAACACATCTTCGCCGGGATGGATCTCATAGCCCATGTCGACACCCGAATCATCATAGGCATCAAGGATGGGCTTCCAGCGCCTGGCCAGTTCCTTGAATGTTGTTTCAATGAGGCCCGTGGGCCGCTGCGGCCAGGGATAGACATAGGGCCAGGCCAGGGCACCTGTAAAAGACACGGACGCGTGCAGACCGAGGTTCTTCGACGCCTTGGCGGCCAGCAGCAATTGCTCGGTTGCCCATTTCTGCCGTTCCTTGGGCTTGCCATGAACCTCCTTTGGTGCAAACGCATCAAAGGCCTCGTCATAGGCCGGGTTCACGGCAATGAGCTGGCCCTGCAAATGTGTTGAAAGTTCGGTGATTTCAACGCCGTTCTTCTTGGCTATGCCTTTCAACTCGTCGCAATAGGTCTTGGACTCCGCTGCCTTCTTCAAGTCGAACAGGCGGCCATCCCAGGTTGGGATCTGCACCCCCTTGTAGCCCAGCGAGCCTGCCCATTTCGTGATGTTCTCAAACGAATTGAACGGTGCTGCATCACCTGCAAACTGGGCCAGGAATATTGCCGGACCTTTGATATTGGTTGCCATGTCTGTGCTTCCCTAGATGTAAGTGTTCAGGACATTCTCAAGATATTCCTGGCGTCCCGATACTGGTTGCGGTTCGAGCCCCGATTTAACGACGCGGGCTGCAATCTTGTCCAGACTTTCCTTTCCCGCAAGCATCGCCTGGTTCTGCGGCTCCTGCCATTTTGCATAGCGCTTGGAAACCGCCTTATCCAGTTTGCCGTCCTTGACCATTTTCGCGGCGATGAGCAGGCCCCGCGCACAGGCATCCATGGAGCCTACGTGTCCGTGCAGCAAGTCATCGGGATCAATCGATTGGCGACGGATCTTGGCATCAAAATTCATGCCCCCGGTGGTAAAGCCGCCAGCCCGCAGCACTTCAAACATGGTGAGTGCAATTTCCGGAATGTTCATGCCGAACTGGTCCGTGTCCCAGCCCACCTGGTAGTCGCCGCGGTTGATATCCAGCGACCCGAAAATACCAAGCGCCGAGGCCAGGGCAATTTCATGCTCGAATGTATGGCCCGCCAGAATGGCATGGTTCTGTTCGAGGTTGAGCTTCACGTCATTTTCCAGCCCGTAGGACTTGAGCAGGCCATAGATTGACGCCGTGTCATAGTCGTACTGGTGCTTTGACGGTTCCTTGGGCTTTGGTTCAATCAGGATGGGACCCTTGAAGCCAATCTTGTGCTTGTATTCAACCACGAGCGAAAGGAAACGCCCCGCCTGTTGCAACTCGTGGCCAATGTTGGTGTTGATCAGCGTTTCGTAGCCTTCACGGCCACCCCACATCACATAGTTCTCGCCGCCAAGGCCCTTGGTGACATCGAGGCAGTGCTTCACCTGGGCGGCACAATAGGCAAATACATCCGGATCGGGATTGGTGGCAGCGCCCGACATGAAGCGCTGGTTGGAAAACATGTTGGCCGTGCCCCACAACAGCTTCTTGTTGGATTTGGCCATCTTGCCTTCAAGCATATTGGCAATGGCCGTCACATTGGCGTTGAACTCCTTCAGCGACTTGCCTTCCGGTGCAATGTCGAGATCGTGGAAGGTGAAGTAATCCACGCCGAGCAAACGCAGGGTTTCAAACATCACGTCTGCCTTCATGCGGGCAGCCTCCATGGGGTCGGCCACGTGGTGCCACTGGCGATTGAAGGTTTCGCCGCCGAAAGGATCGGTGCCCTGCCAGCACAGGGTATGCCAGTAGCACACCGCAAAGCGCAAATGCTCCGCCATGGTCTTGCCCAGCACCTTTTGCTTGGGGTTGTACCAGCGATAGGCCAGGGCATTTCTGGACTCCGGACCTTCGTACTTGATCGGATCGGTAATCGAATAGAATTTTTTCATGGTGTTCAAAGTCCTTTGATGGCGGGATAGATTTTAGCGTAGCGGGCATAGGCAGCGTCGTAGGCCGCCTTTGCCTTGGATTCAGGGTTGATTGTCTTGGCAATTTTCGGCGTGGTGCAAACAGTCTTGTAGGATTCACCCGTGGCGGCCATCAGGCCCATGCGCGCGGCACCAAAGGCACCACCCACGTCACCGGCGGCCGGCAAGTCAACCGGCACGCCCAAAACAGTTGCAATGATCTTGAGCCAAAGTTCCGAATGGGTGCCGCCGCCTACCGCCATGACGCGCTTGACGTCGGTGCCTGCGGCCTTGAGCGCCTCCAAACTGTCGCGGAAGGCGAAGGCCACACCATCAAGCACCGCGTGTGTCATGATCCTGGCATCGGTTTCATGGCCCAGCCCCATCATCAGGCCGCGCACTTCGGAATCACCCACAGGTGTACGCTCGCCCGACAGGTAGGGAAGAAACAGGGCAGGTGACGGACCAGTGAGCTTGGTTCCCAGGGCCTGGGTCAGTTTCGGGGCCGGGGTTTTCAAAACCCCAGCCAACCATTCAAGGCTTGCCGTGGCTGAAAGGATAACCCCCATCTGGTGCCAGGTGCCAGGTACCGCATGGCAGAAGGCGTGCACGGCCTTTGCCGCATTGGGGCGGTAGCTGTTGTTTGAAACAAACATCACGCCGGACGTGCCGATGGAAACAAATGCGGCCCCATCGTGAACGGCACCTATGCCGCATGCCGAAGCCGCATTGTCTCCGCCGCCCCCGGCGATGACCGGTGTCTTGCCCATGCCCCAGGCCTTGGCAACAGCAGGGCTTAATCTGCCCGTTGCATCAGTACCTTCAAAAAGTGCCGGCATCTGGTCGCGCCGCATGCCCGTGGCGTTCAGCAGCTCATCGGACCATTGGCGCTTTCCCACATCCAGCCAATAGGTTCCCGACGAGTCCGACATGTCGGACGCATAGTCCCCCGTCATCCGGTAGCGGATGTAATCCTTGGGCAGCAGCACCTTGTCCACGGCGTCAAAAATCCTGGGCTCGTGCTTTTTCACCCACATGAGTTTGGGTGCCGTGAATCCCGCCAGCGGTATGTTGCCTGAGATCTCCATGGCACGCGGCAAACGCTTCAGGATTTCCGCGCACTCCTCAAAGCTGCGCGCATCGTTCCACAGGATGCATGGCCTCAGCACCTTGCCGCTTTTATCGAGAAGGGTAGCGCCGTGCTGCTGCCCTGAAAGACCAATACCTTCGACCACGGCCATGGCCTTGGGCTTTGCTTTGCGCAACGCCTTGACCACCAGGTTGGCAGCCTTCCACCAATGCTCCGGATTCTGTTCCGACCAGCCGGGCCTCGGCCGCGAAACCACCAGACCCGACGTTGCAGTGGCAATGATTTTTTGCCGGGCGTCGATCAGCACGCCTTTTACCGAAGAAGTTCCAAAATCAAGACCAAGATACATGCGGGGGGCTGCTTTCTACGGAAGATTGTCGCGAACGAAGATATCAATGCGGATTTTTTCCATGGCTTCAATCACTGGGCCCTTGTCGGCCTTGGCCATCAGCACCCTGACCGCACTGCGAATTTCATGGCCGGCATTCTGGTTGATGATCACGTCGATGGTCCCATCCACCAAGGCCCGCCGCGTGACATCATTGAGCTCATGGGTGATGTAAACCACCTTGTCCTGCCTGCCGGATTTCTCCAGGGCGGAAACGACACCGCGTGCTCCTGCACCCACGTTGTAGATGCCGATCAGGTCTGGATGGGCTGCCAGCAAATCCGACGTCACGGTTTCCGCCCGCTGCCAGTCGTCGCGGGATTCAAGCACGGGCAACAGCGTCAGGTTTGGGAACTCATGCAGCAAGACCTGTTCGAAGCCGAAGCGGCGCTCGCTGTGGTCACGCAAGGAAAGCGAGCCCGCAATGAGCCCCACCTTGCCGTGCTTGCCGCCGAGGTAGCGTCCCATCAGCGTTGCGGCCGTGCGCCCGGCACTGGAATTTTCGATGCCCGCATAGTGGCATCGCTTGGAGCTGGGCACGTCTGAAACAATGGTCACCACCGTGACGCCGCGGTCCACCAAGCCATTGATGGCCTCTTTCACGCGCGGGTGGTCGAGAGCGACAACGGCCACCCCGTCATAGACATCACCGATGCGGTCCAGCGTGGCCGCAAGGGTGGGCGCATCAAACACGTCGGTGAGTTCAAGGTCGATGATGACCCGCTCATGCACCATGCGCGCCGCCGTGGCCCGCACTTCCTCGCCAAACTCGATCATGAAACTGTTGTTGCCAACCGGCAGCACAAAACAAAAATGATAGTCGCGCCCGCGCGCCAGCCGTGCTGCCAGCCGGTCTGGCTGATAATTGAGCAGCCGTATGGCTTTTTCCACGCGCTCGGTGGTTTGGGGGCGCACGGCCGCACGCCCGTTCAGCACCCGGTCTACGGTTGCAACGCTCAAGCCTGCTTTTTGGGCTACGTCTTCTATTGTGGTCCTCGCCATGCCTCATTTAGAGGCGGCCAAAGAATTTTGTCAATTCTTGATAGGCGTCTATCAAAAGAAATTGTCACCCCGGCCCTTGGTTGACGCCACCGCGTATCCCGCTAAATAGACAGGGCAACTGTGAGGGCTTGAACAAAATGTCGGATGCTGAAATTGGCTTGATTGGCCTGGGCGTGATGGGATCAAACCTGGCCCTGAACATTGCCGAAAAAGGCAACCGCATTGCCGTGTTCAATCGCTCGCCGGACAAGACCGATGCCTTCATCGCCAATTCGGGTGCGCTGAAGGACAATCTCCTTCCTTCAAAGACCATGGAGGAATTCATAGCGTCCATCCGCCCGCCGCGCCCGGTCATCATCATGGTGCAGGCCGGTGCTGCGGTAGACGAGCAGATCACCCATTTGCGCACCCTCATGGCCAAGGACGACATCATCATCGATGCTGGCAACGCCAACTTCCGCGATACCATGCGCCGCTTTGCCGAATTGGACGGCAGCGGGCTCACGTTCATCGGCATGGGGGTATCGGGTGGCGAAGAAGGGGCACGCCATGGTCCCTCGATCATGGTGGGTGGAACGCCCGCCTCCTATGCGCGCGTCGAAAAAGTGCTGAACGACATTGCAGCCAAGTACATGGGTGTTTCCTGCTGCGCCTGGCTTGGCCCCAATGGTGCGGGCCACTTCGTCAAAACCATCCACAACGGCATTGAATATGCCGACATGCAAATGATAGCCGAAATCTATGGCGTTCTGCGCGATGGGCTGGGCATGGCGCCAAAGGCCATCGGCGAGGTTTTCGCCAGGTGGAACCGGGGCAGGCTCAATTCCTACCTCATTGAAATCACTGCCGCCGTGCTGAAGGCCGATGATCCGCGAACCGCCAAACCCATGGTGGACGTGATTGTCGATTCCGCCGGCCAAAAGGGCACCGGCCGCTGGTCTGTCATTGAAGCGCAAATGATGGGCGTGCCAGCCACTGCAATCGAGGCCGCCGTGGCCGCCCGCAGCATTTCGTCCCTGCTGAAGGAGCGCAGTACGGCTGAAAAAATCTACGCAAAACTCAACAAGGCCCGGTCCTTGGGCGATCCCAGTTCACTGATTGATAAACTGGAACTTGCCCTGTTTGCCGGAAAGATCGCGGCCTATGCCCAGGGTTTTGCCGTGCTGGAAGCCGCCTCGAAAGAATTTTCCTGGAACCTGCCCATGGCCACAATCGCACGCATCTGGCGGGCGGGCTGCATCATCCGTTCGCAATTTCTCGATACCATCGCCACGGCCTATGAAAAAACGCCAACCCCCACCAATCTCCTGGTGGCGCCCGCCTTTGTCACCATGATGCAGGAGGCCACGCCCGCGTTGCGCCACATCGTGGCGCGGGGCGCCCAGGATGCCTTGCCGCTTCCGGCGCTGTCGTCTGCACTCAACTATTTTGACAGCTACCGCCAGGCCAGGGGTACGGCCAACCTCATTCAGGCGCAGCGGGATTTCTTTGGCGC
>JANMKJ010000156.1:0-6035 GCA_031371945.1 Rhodobiaceae bacterium | reverse complement strand
TGAGTTGCGCATTGTCATCCATCGCCCCTCGTTAACGGCAAGGGGGCCACGCACGCAATTCAATTTGCGCAAAGCCAGGTTATTCCCTGGTAAGCTTGGCCCAGATCCGTTTCAGCTCGGTTTCGACATTCACCGGCAGAGGTGGCTGAACCGCCAACCGCTTTAACACGCTTTTCGGCGGATAAAGGCCGGGGTCGGTCATGAGTTGTGGCTGGATAAAGGGGGCAGATGCGGCAACCGCATTGGCATACTGCAGGAAATTGGTGTTGGCTGCTGCCACTTCTGGCTTCAGCATGTAGTTGAGCAGTTGATAGGCTCCATCCTTGTTTTGCGCGTGGGCGGGAATGACGAACAGGTCAAACCACAATTGGCTGCCTTCCTTGGGAACATTATAGGTAATGGCACCAGTGTTCTTCTGTCTGGCAAGCTCCCTTGCCCAGAACACGGCTCCCGAATACCCCATGACCACGCAGTATTTCCCTTCTGACAGGCTGTTTATGTAGCTGTCGACCGAAACAACCTTGATGTAGGGCGCAACCTTGGACAGCGCCACATCGACAGATTCGAGGTCGATGATGCTCAAGTTGCGCATGTCTGCGCCGAGATAGGCTGCAAAGGTGGGAATAACGTCGATGGGTTCATCCACAACAGCTATTCCGCATTTTGAAATATCCGCTGCAATCGTGGGATCGAGGATCAAGGCAAGGCTGTTGAGCGGGGCGTCGGGACGGATGGCCCTGACCTTGTCCTTGTTCACGCCGAGCCCGATGGTGCCCCACATATAGGGAACCGAATGGGCATTGCCCGGGTCAAGTATGCCTGTGTAACCCATTGCTGCCGGGTCAAGGTATTGCGCATTCGGCAGTTTCGCCAGATTGAGCGCTTCAACCGCATTGTTTTCTTCCAGCACCTGCCGCATTTGTGCGCCGGCTTGTACCATCACATCGTACTTCTGTGAGCCTTCCGCCAGCAAGTCCTTGGTTTCTGAAGAGCTTTGGAATTCCTCGTGCACGACGCGTATGCGGGTTTCTTTCTCAAAATTATCAAGCGTGGTGGGATTGATATAGTCAGCCCAGTTCAGCATGTGGACCACGCTGGCAGGTGGGTTATCGATGAACTTGGTTGCCCGCGTAATGTTTTGCTGCATGTTGCGGGTGAGAACTCCCGACACCTTCATGCCGTTGTCTTCCTGGAATATTTCAATGGCGGAAAATGTTGCCGGTCCGAAAACACCGTCTACCGGTCCAGGTTCATACTTGAGGCTGGCAAGCGCTTCCTGCGCCTGTTTCACCTCGCCAGGGTCAACCACAAGATCCTGGCCATTGACCTTGCCGGTTGCCCATCCTTCCTTGTTCCAAGCTGCGGTAAACAGTGAACGCAACACTCTCTCTGCAGTTATGCCATTTGGCGCCGTACTGGTGTCCCTCAAATGGGTAAGGATGGCGGAAACAGTCTCCTCATCCATTTCCCGGGTCATGTTTTCGTCCTTGAGATAACCGAGCCTGCGCAACAGCCGTTGCATTGTGGAAATTTCCTGTGGCGCAACATTGGCCAGGGCGCCCAATCCCTCGTCAGCCAGACTGTCGGTGCTCGAAGGTGCAGATATCATGCCCTGCGCAGACAGCGGCAGCGTGCTGAAAAGTTGTGAACCCAGAACAAGTGCAATGGCAACATAGAGGGATGGTTTCTTACTCAAGACGGCGGCCTCCTGCGATTTTCAGCTAATAGAATGTCATGGCAGTGAACGCGCCACGCGAAATCCAATAGAGTTTTTCTGCTTAACTGGCTTTTCCCAGCCACGCTCGGCAGAACGCAGCGTCGCCGCTTGACTGGCCCACGAACCACCGCGCAAAACCCGGAAATTGCAGTCAAATGCATTTTTCACTGGGTCGGTTGAATAGCCCGAGCGCAGGCAATCTGAAACCCATTCCCAAACATTGCCATGCATGTCGAAAATGCCGAGTGCATTTGGCTTGAGCGATCCGACGGGGGCAGTTTTCGCAAAACCGTCATTGCATGGCGTGCCACTCCAGTTGCTGTCGGCAGTCTTTGCGGCAAGATCTGACGAATTGCCGTATTCGCAAAGCAGCGCCTCATTATTTCCAAACGAGTAGGCAAATTGTGCGTTGGCTTGTGAACCGCCACGCACCGCCAACTCCCATTCCGCTTCGGAGGGCAGGCGGTACTTGTGCTTGCTGACCCGTGAAAGCCAGGGAAGGAATTGGTCATTTATGTCATTGAAAGACACGTCAATCACTGGGCGTCGTCCGCGCCCCCAGCCTTCGTCAGGAGGTTTTGCCGTACAACCGCCTTCGGTCACGCATCGATCCCAGTCATCGAACGTCACTTCGTGCGTACCAATGGCAAAGGCGGGGAGTACTTCCTTAACACCGTCGTAATTGGCATTCTGGGCTGTTTTTAAATCGTAGTCTGGTGTGCCAACGACAACTACAAGCTCGGGGCAGTTTTCACAATCCACCACTACATCACCTTGGGTTCGCTGCGGAACGAGCCGCTCGGCCGTTTTTTCGATGGGTACGGGAGGCAACTCAATGCGCTCCTGGATCTTGGCGGGTTTCGAAGGTACTGGAATCTGAACCACGGGTGCGGGGACGACCTGCGCCACAATGGCTTTCTCAGGTTTCGCCGGTGTCGGCTGTGCCGCGGCGACGGGCGCCGGAACGACGACAAGAGGCTTTGTAATTGGTGACGCAACAACAGGAGGCGTTGTAATTGGTGCGGCAACTACAGGAGGCTTAATAGCGTGCGCCACGGGATTTTCAATCGCAACAGGCGGTGGCGCTGCAGCGGGCGTGATCTTGGATGGCACTACCGCGAAGGGATTTGCCACCTTCAACGCGGCGACCTGCGTTACAGGCTTGGGCAATGGCGGCATCGGAATTGGCGTGAGCGTGGATTGAACCACAATGGTGGGTTTGGCAGGTACAGCTTTTGGAAGCGGTGGTGAAGGAGTGATTTTTTTTAGCTGCACCACGGCCGGAGGTGGCGGGCTTGGCTTTGCGACGATTGCTACTGGTTTGGACGGCAGCGGTTCGCTTGTGTATGAAACCGCCGCAAACGGGTCAATGGAAGCCGCTGTATTCTGAACCTCCGTCGCGCTGCGCGGAGCTGGCGGCTCAGGCAAGATCGCAGTCACTGCATTGGTAACCGATTGCCTGAATGTGTCGTTGGACACATATCCAAAGCTCAGCGCGAAGGCTGCACCCACCGCAAACAATTGTGCAAACAGGGCAAAGTTATTTTTGCGTGGCAGCCGCTTGGCCACATAGGACGGACGCGCCCGCGAATAGTCGCGAAAACCCTGCGCCATCGCTGGCGGCAATTTTTCCGGGCCAGGCCGCAACCTTGGCGCCATCGGCAAGCGACTATCTGGACGTGGAGTGGACAACGCGTGTTTACCCTCTTTCTCCAATCCGCAGATTGAAGCCTTTTTACACTGTCGTCGCCCGTGTTGATTTGACGGCGGCAATGCGGCACATTTGTGACTGGACCGTGCTGATCAAAGCGGTCAATGAAACAAGCTTTATAGTGATGCATGAAAATATCGAATCGCATCACACACGCTTTCCCGCCGCAATCTCGTCAAAATGATTAAGCGAGAAATGTTCGACCCAAGAGTGCACGGACATAAAATCTATGCGTGTTGATCCAATTTGCTTGCAAATTTATCCCGACAAGATTGTGGCGATGCGTGTCCATTCTGATTTAATGTCAGCAGCACGCTGCTCGCCAACCCGGCGATACCAGTAACCCGCATTGCCCATATCACCTTCTATCCAGTGCGACAGGGCATGAACGAGGTCATAGTTGCGCTCGCCTTCCTTGGTTTGGCAAATCCCGTGCGCCCTTTCCCATTCAGCTCCCATGGCAAGGCCACCCTTCTTTAGCCACCACAGCGCCTGCAAAGGCGGCGACAGCCCCGCAGCCGGAGAATCGCCAGTCATTAAAAGAAGTGCTGGATTTAGGGAGGCGTCAGATTTGGACATTGCTATTCCTTCCGGATGAAGAGGAATAATCCTCACCACTTGTTTCTGCAAGCGTCATACGCTCAATATGCAATTTTCGATGGCGCGCCAAAGCGCATGGATCTTAAGGATAAAGCATGGCAAGCAAAGTTATCATTTCTGTTGCAATTACCGGCGGAATTCACACGCCGACAATGTCCAAATACCTTCCGGTAACCCCCGACGAAATTGCAACTCAGGCCATTGATGCGGCCAAGGCGGGCGCTGCTATCCTCCACTTGCATGCGCGTGATCCCGTGGATGGTCGCCCAACGCCCGATCCCAAGGTCTTCATGGAATTCCTGCCGCGCATCAAGCAAAACTGCGATGCGGTCGTAAATATCACGACGGGCGGGGGCCTGAACATGACCGTTGACCAGCGGCTTGCCGCACCACTGGTCTCAAAGCCTGAAATGTGTTCACTCAACATGGGCTCCATGAACTTTGGGATTTTCCCCTTGGCTGAGCGCTTCAGTAACTGGAAAGCCGATTGGGAAGAACCCTATTTACGGGGTACTGATGATTTTATTTTCCGCAACACCTTCAGGGACATTGCCCGCATCCTTAAAGACCTGGGCGAAACCCATGGTACGCGCTTCGAGCATGAATGCTACGATGTGGGCCACCTCTACAACCTCGCCCATTTTGTTGACAAGGGAGCGGTGAAGCCACCCTTCTTTGTGCAGATGATATTTGGAATTCTCGGCGGAATTGGCGGTGATATGCGTAACCTCATGTTCATGAAGGAAACTGCCGACAAGCTGTTTGGCAAGGATTACAAGTGGTCGGTTCTCGCCGCTGGCCGCAACCAGATGCCCTTCTGCACGCAAGCTGCCATGATGGGCGGCAACGTCCGTGTCGGTCTGGAAGATTCGCTCTATATCGGAAAAGGCAAACTCGCCGTTTCAAATGCTGAACAGGTCACAAAAATTCGCCGCATCATTGAAGAGCTTGGCCTCGAGGTGGCAACACCAAATGAGGCCCGCGAGATGCTGGCTCTCAAGGGCGGGGACAGGGTAGGGTTCTGAGGTGAACCTCGCGGCTTTCACGTTTACCGGCCTGCCCACGCGGGTGCTGTTTGGTGAAGGCAAACTCGAGTCGGTAAGAGACGAAGCTGCCCGGCTTGGCATGGTCCACCCCCTGGTGATTACGGGGCACCACCAGTCAGCCCTTGGACGTGGACTTGCAGATCAATTGCACGGCGTCCATTTTGATGGCGCCCGCATGCACACCCCCGTCGACGTGACTGACCAGGCCATGAAATTGGTGGCAACGCGCGCTCTTGATGGTACCATTGCCATCGGCGGCGGTTCCGCCATTGGGCTTGGCAAAGCCATAGCATTCCGCAGCAACCTGCCCCAAATCGCCGTGCCCACAACTTTCGCCGGTTCCGAAATGACCAACATCCTCGGTGAAACTGCACGCGGTGAAAAAATCACGACACGGGATGCGAAAATACTGCCTGAAACGGTGATCTACGATACAGCCCTTGTGGCAACGCTCCCGCAAGGCCTGGCGGCAACGTCCGGCATGAACGCCATAGCACATGCGGTGGAAGGCCTCTACGCGGTGGACGGCAATCCAATCATATCCCTGATAGCGGAGGAGGGCATCCGTGCCATGGCTTCTGCGCTTCCCAACGGAGAAATGGCCCGTGGTGAAGCGCTCTATGGAGCCTGGCTGTGCGGCACGGTGTTGGGCAGCGTATCAATGGCGCTGCATCACAAGCTATGCCATGTGCTGGGCGGCACTTTCGATCTGCCCCATTCCGATACCCATGCAGTTATCTTGCCCCATGCCGTGGCTTATAATGCGGATGCCGCACCTGATGCCATGATGCGCATTGCCCGCGCCTTGGGCGGCGCCGATGCAGCCCAAGGGCTTTATGATTTGGCACAGTCCCTGGGCGCACCCTTGTCGCTGCGCGAAATTGGCATGGTGGAATCCGGGCTGGACCGTGCGGCGGATCTGGCGGTGGCAAATCCCTATCCAAATCCGCGCAGCCTTGAG
>JANMKJ010000147.1:0-2755 GCA_031371945.1 Rhodobiaceae bacterium | reverse complement strand
TTTGGCATGGGCCTGCTCAACAACGTTATTCCCCAGAGCCTGATCGTATGGGGGGAAACAGAAATTTCCAGTGGGCTTGCTTCCATCCTCAACGCCACCACGCCGCTGTTCGGGGTACTGGTTGCGCATTTTTTTACCAGCGACGAGCGCATGACGCCCAACAAGATCGTGGGCGTCATCATAGGTTTTACGGGTGTGGCCATCATGATCGGCCCATCTGCCCTTGGCGGGCTCGGCGCCCATGTCTGGGCCCAGTTGGGAATTGTCGTGGCCGCATTTTTCTACGGCATGTCCGGCGTGTTTGGGCGAAGGTTCAAGCGCTATGGCGTGGCACCCGCGATGACGGCCACCGGACAGCTTACGGCGTCCACCATCATGATGCTGCCGCTGGCGGTGCTGGTTGACCACCCGTGGGCGCTGGCCATGCCGAGCCTTGATGCGTGGGCGGCTATTGCGGGCCTGGCGCTTCTTTCAACGGTCGTGGCCTATCTCCTGTTCTTTCGCATTCTGGCGTCTGCGGGCGCCACAAACCTTTCACTGGTGACATTCCTCATACCGGTTAGTGCCATTCTCCTGGGAATACTGTTTCTGGGCGAGCATCTCGACGTCCGGCATGTGATTGGCATGGCCTGCATCGCGGCGGGCCTGCTCGCCATAGACGGCAGGCTGTTGCGCAGGTTCACCCGCCCAAGCATGCCCTAGCATTGCGTGCGATGTTGCGGAGAATTTCGGCATAGGCCGCAGGGCCCGGTGTGAGATCATAGCCCATGGCGTCAAGCACGCCTTGCCGGGCCTTTGAATCTTCCAGCACCACGTCAACATATTTCGTATCAAACTGGGGTTCGCGGAAAACGCACAGCGCCTGGGTCTGCTCCAGCTTGTCCTTGATCTCTTTCAGCCGTTTGGCGGAAGGGGCGGCAGCGGAGGCATCGGCGATGCTGCCCACGGCGTTGAGGCCGAAGCGCGTTTCGAAATAGGGGTAGGCGTCGTGGAACACGATGAAGGGTTTTCCGGCAAGGGATTGGGTGATGCCGGCAATTTCAGTTTCAAGCTGGTCAAGGCTCAGCACATAGGCAGCAGCATTCCTGGTGTAAGTCGCCGCGTTGGCAGGATCGACTTTGCCGAGGTGGCTGGCCACAAACAGTGTCATCGCCTTGGCGTTTTCCGGGTCAAGCCAGAGATGCGGATTGTATTTCAGCGCAAAGCCATACTGGTCATCGGTGACGGCGGGCAACTCTTCGTCATCGTCTGCCTCAAAGGCGCCACCTTGGCGAATTTTCAGAAGCTTCAGGCCGGGAGCAGCGGTGAGGCTGACAAACGTCTTGCCGCCCACCGCTTCGCTACCTGAGACCTGGCCGAGCTTGTGCTCAAGGCCACCGCCCACCATGAACACGATATCCGCCGCACCAAGCCCGGCTATCTGCTGGGGCGAGAGGCTGGCGGAGTGTTCCGAGTTCTTGCCCGAGAGCAGCAGTTCCGGCACGCCCACATCGCCCATGACGTTGGCCACGATGCTGTGCACCGGCATGATCGACGTTATGACCTTCGGTGCAGCATGCGCCGGCAGGGCAAGCAACACGAGGGCAAGGCAGGCAGTGAAAAAGCGCAAATCAAGTCTCCAGATCATGTAATGTTATAATATAACATGTTTGCGATCTGTCAAGCCCGGTGCCAGAGCTGTGAAGTGCTGCGGCAATGATTGAGTTGAACTTCGCCGCTTTGCCTGTCACTTAGGTGACATGGATTTGGATGTTCCCTTGAAGGTTGCCGTGGTGGCAGGCGCCATCAGTTTCTTGAGCCCGTGCGTCTTGCCGCTGGTGCCATCCTACCTGTGCTTCATCACCGGCGCTTCGCTGGATGAGTTATCAGACGGGGACAGCGCATCGGAAAACCAGCAGAAACGGGCGTTCATCGCCGCCATCTTTTTCGTACTGGGGTTTTCCACGGTGTTTGTGGCCCTTGGCGCCAGCGCTTCGTTTGCAGGGCAATTGCTGCGCACCCACCTGGGGCTGCTGTCGCAAATTGCAGGTGTGTTCATCATCATCATGGGCTTGCATTTCATGGGCGTTTTTAAAATTGCCCTGCTGCACCGTGAAGCGCGCTACCACCACCATACGCGGCCCGTGGGGTTGCTCGGGGCCTATGGCATTGGGCTTGCCTTTGCCTTTGGCTGGACGCCGTGCATTGGCCCGGTGCTTGCCACCATCCTCACCCTTGCGGCCAGCGAGCAGGATGTGGTGCGCGGGGCATCATTGCTTGCCGTCTATTCGCTCGGCCTTGGCATTCCGTTTCTGATGGCGGCGGCGGGTGTTGGAACGTTCCTCGTGTTCTTTGGAAAATTCAAGCGCCACCTGCAGCGGGTGGAGCAGGTCATGGGTGTGCTGCTGGTGGCAACCGGTGTCATGTTCCTCACGGGTTCCATGCAGACCCTGTCCTATTGGCTGCTGGAGCAGTTTCCGTATCTGGCTACGATCGGCTGAGTTCGATGGGCTGGCCATGGGGCGTGGCATGGGCAGCCCTGTCCCAGGCGTCGACGCGGGCGAGGCGCTCGTGGCTTGACATCAATCCCTTGGCCTCAACGATTTTTTCAAGCGCGGCAAGCCAGCTCTCGTAATAGGGCCGGTCACCCGACTTGATTTCAGCCCCAAGAGTCTGGGCCCACTCCTCCCAGGTGAAGGCGCCGCCCTCGTGCAGTTTCACCACCATGGCAAAGGCCTGGGCCTCCCAGGGTTCGTTGAACACCGGTTCTTCAGGC
>JANMKJ010000135.1:0-3791 GCA_031371945.1 Rhodobiaceae bacterium | reverse complement strand
ACAGAATTATAACGCGCGATGCGAACCGCTACCGCAGCTACTTTCCTGAGCTCGACATCATTGCCCCGGATACGCATCCATGATCGGAAAACTGAAGGGGCGGATCGACAGTTTTGGTCCAGACTGGCTTATCATTGATGTGTCAGGTGTTGGCTATCACGTGAATTGTTCGTCAAAGACACTCGCCGCACTGCCTTCCGTTGGCGAGTTTGCAGAACTGCACACGGAAATGCTGGTGAGCCAGGACATGATCCGGCTGGTGGGCTTTGCATCGGTGCTTGAGCGCGAATGGTTCCGGCTCCTGCAAACGGTGCAAGGTGTTGGAACGCGGGTGGCGCTGGCCATTCTGTCCACATTAAGTGCATCTGAAATTGGGACCGCAATTGCCTTGCAGGATAAGCCGATGATCGGTCGTGCTCCGGGTGTTGGCAAGAAGCTGGCAGAGCGCATTGTACTTGAGTTGAAAGACAAGGCGCCGGCCTATGCGGGTGGGGACGCCACGCTCACGAAGCTGCAAACTGAACTTGATGCGCCACGCCCCACAGCAGCATCGGACGCTGTTTCAGCACTCGTGAATTTGGGCTATGGCCAATCGCAAGCGGGTGCAGCCGTTGCTGCCGCCATGCGCAAAAATGGTGATGATCAGACTACGGAGAAATTGATCCGGCAGGCGCTCAAAGAATTGGCAGTGTCATGAACCAGCGCCTGATTGACCGGGAGGGCATGCCTGAGGACGCGGTGGATGCCCATGTGCGGCCGCAGAACCTGAATGAATTTGTTGGTCAAACCAAAGCCAAGCAGAATTTGCGGGTGTTCATTGAAGCAGCAAGGTCGCGGGCGGAGGCGCTTGACCATGTTCTGTTTGCCGGACCGCCCGGGCTTGGCAAAACGACACTTGCACAGATTATGGCCCGGGAACTGGGTGTGAATTTCCGGGCAACCTCCGGGCCTGTTATTGCCAAGGCCGGTGATTTGGCCGCCTTGCTCACGAACCTGGAAGATCGCGACATTCTGTTCATTGATGAGATTCACCGGCTTTCGCCAGCGGTTGAAGAAGTGCTCTACCCCGCCATGGAGGATTACCAGCTTGACCTGATCATTGGGGAAGGGCCCGCGGCGCGTTCGGTCCGGATTGATCTGGCCAAGTTCACGTTGATTGGTGCGACTACCCGGACCGGGCTTTTGACAACGCCGTTGCGAGATCGTTTTGGTATTCCGGTGCGACTGGATTTTTATTCGGAAGAGGAATTGCTTGATATCGTCAAGCGCGGATCGCGCGTGATGAAAGTTGCAATCACGGAAGATGGTGCGCGTGAAATCGCCAAGCGCTCGAGGGGTACGCCGCGCATTGCCGGACGCCTGCTCAGGCGGGTGCGGGATTTTGCGTCGGTTGCGGGAGACACGCAGGTTGACGCCCGCTCGGCCGACAGGGCTTTGGGTAATCTCGATGTCGACAAGCGTGGACTGGACATGCTCGACCATCGATACCTGACGTGCATCGCCCACAACTTTGGTGGCGGCCCGGTTGGCATTGATACGATTGCCGCTTCGCTTTCTGAATCGCGGGATGCGATTGAAGATATTGTCGAGCCTTACCTGCTGCAAATCGGCTTTCTCAATCGTACGTCGCGAGGGCGGCTTTTGACGCCGCATGCTTTCAGGCATCTAGGCCTTACGGTTCCACAGCGGGCAGACATCACGCAGGGAATTTTGCCACTGGATGACACCAATGAGTGAGATTGCCGGGTATATCGACGGACAAATCCACATGCTGCCGCTGCGGGTCTATTACGAAGACACGGATTTTTCCGGCTCCGTCTACCACGCCAATTATTTGAAATTCTGTGAGCGCGGAAGGTCTGACTGCTTGCGGTTGCTTGGCATTCATCACCATGAATTGCAGGGGCAGGCCAATTTTGTGGTGCGGCATATGGTATGCGATTTTCTCAAACCTGCAACTATCGACAACCTGCTGATGGTGCAAACTCGTTTTCTGGCATTTGCAGGCGCCCGCATGGAAATTGAGCAAAAAGTGCTGCGCGAAGGCGAAGCATTGTTCGCGGCCAAGGTAACGGCGGCTCTGGTAGATGGCGATGGACGACCAAAGCGCATACCGGATGTGATGAAAGACGCATTTTTGGCGCATATGAAAATGGGCCAGTAACATAAACTTAACCATAAATCACGCATTTGGGGCATAGCTGGCGCGTTGTGGTCCGGCTTTACGGGTGATTCTCCTTAAAACTACCGAATCGCCGCAGTTTGGACAGAATTAACCTGTTTCAGGACGCTTGCCTTAGGGCTGGGAGTTCAGGGACGGATTCCGATGGTTGGGAAAGTGGCATGGATCCAGTAGTTGTAAATACCGTAGCGCCGTCAGCGCATATCTCCCTGTGGCATTTGGTGGCGCAGGCGAGCTGGCCCGTGTTCCTGGTCATGGTGGGCCTGGCGCTCGCATCCGTGTGGTGCTGGAGCGTGGTGATTGAAAAATACTTCGCCGTGCGCCGCATGAATGCTGCCAACGACAAGTTTGAACAAAGTTTCTGGTCGGGGCAATCGCTGGAAGACCTTTACCTGACCCTGGGCCGGGGCGAGAATTTGGGCCTTGCCGCCATCTTCATGGCCGCCATGCGCGAATGGAAGCGCAGCCAGGACTCGGCACTTCGCGCGGGATTCCAGGGGGTGCAGAAGCGCATTGAGAAAGTTGTTGATGTGCAGATCCAGAAGGAAATGAGCGACATTGAATCGCGGCTGCTGTTTTTGGCAACAACGGGTTCTGCCGCACCGTTCATTGGCTTGTTTGGAACCGTGTGGGGCATCATGACCTCGTTCCAGGCCATCGCCAATTCACAGAATACCAATCTTGCCGTTGTCGCTCCCGGCATTGCCGAGGCGTTGTTTGCCACGGCCATTGGCCTCGTGGCCGCCATACCAGCGACAATTTTCTATAACATGTATTCGGCCGACGCAGCCAAGATCGGCATGCGTCTGGAAAACTTTGCAGATGAATTCTCGGCGATAATTTCACGCCAGCTGGATGAACGGGTTTAGACATGGGTGCATCATCGGCGGGAGCAGGCGGATACAAGCGGCGCAACTCGCGAAGGCGGTCTTCAGCTGCTGGGGTAATGAGCGAGATCAACGTCACGCCGCTCGTAGATGTGATGCTCGTGCTGCTCATTGTGTTCATGGTGGCGGCACCGCTGATGACTGTGGGTGTGCCCATTGAACTTCCCAAGACTGAAGCCAAGCCGATCAGCACGAGTAACGAACCGCTCTATGTCACGGTACAGGCTGACAGGTCGATTTACCTGCAAGAGACAAAGATTGAACTCGGTGAACTTACCGCCAAGCTGCAAGCCATCGCCAAGACCGGCAATGAGGAACAGATCATGGTACGGGCAGACACCAATGTGAATTATGGCGCGGTCATGGAAGTCATGGGACTGCTCAATGCGGCGGGTTACAAGAAGATCGGCCTCGTCACCGGAAATATTGAGAAGAAGGCGGGAACTCCCAACTAGACATGCGCAAGAGCCTCATTACCTCTTTTGGCTTGCATGGCGCGATACTTGTCGCGGCGCTGGTGGTTTTGCCTACGCCGAAGAAATTTGACGTAAAGCCGGTGGATTCGGTGCAGGTTGATATTTCCAATATTGGCGACACTACAAAAAAGAAGGCTACAACCAAGGTCGCTGCCCCGCCGGAAAAGAAAGTTGCACCCAAAAAAGTTGAAGTTGTGAAGAAGGTGGAGCCGGCACCCAAGGTGGCCGAGGAAATCAAGACTGCAG
>JANMKJ010000131.1:0-2011 GCA_031371945.1 Rhodobiaceae bacterium | reverse complement strand
GGTTTGCACCTTGTGAGATACGATAGAGACCTTGGATCCTGCGAGCTGGTTTACCAGCGTGGACTTGCCCGCATTGGGTGCACCAATGATGGCGCAAAAGCCGCAATGGGACTGGGTTTCGGTCATTAACGTATATCCTCGCGCTTCAGGAACTCGGCTGCTGCAGCCATTTCAGCAAGGCGCTTGGAAGGACCCAACCCCTGTATGGGTTCCTTGCTCTTGACTGTCAGCTCAACCGTAAAGGTCGGACTATGCTCCAATCCTTCGCGCTTTAATATTTTATATTCAGGAATGGAAAGACTGCGCGCCAGGGCCCACTCCTGGAGGAAGGTCTTGGCGTCCTTGTTCACAGATTTTCGCTCAACCAGGTGCCTCGCCCAATTGCGCAGGATGAAAGACTTTGCGGCTTCCAATCCGCCATCCAGGAACATGCCACCCACCACGGCTTCCACCACGTCGCCGACGATGGATGCGTTAAGGTTCATGCCCTTCCTGAGTTCGGAAGCCCCCACGACTATGAAATCGCTGATGCCCAGGTCCTTGCCCACCTCGGCACAAATTTCACCACGCACGAGGTTGCTGTGAAGATTTGCCATGTCACCCTCCCGGTGGGAGGGGTTCAGGCGGTAAAGCTCTTCGGCGATAACCAAAGCCAGTACCCGGTCGCCCCAGAAACTCCAGCCGCTGGTAATCGTCCAGTTTGGTCTTAGAACTGCTGTGGGTTAGCGCATGGCGCAACAGCACGTGGTCCTTGAATTCATAGCCCAGCCTTGTTGCTATCTGGTCATAGAGTGTTTGCGAAAACCGCACCAAGGCTCAAGGCCTACAGCAAGTTGAGGAAGCGGCCCCAACGAATCTCGAAGGGCCATTTCCAGAATTGCCACAGCGTGGTGCCGCGGGAAATCGAGAAGAAGATGATATCGGCACGGCCCACGTAATTCTCGATCGGCACATAGCCTACGTGATCAAGGTAACGCGAATCTTCCGAATTATCACGGTTGTCGCCCATCATGAAATAGTGGTCGGCGGGCACCAAATATTCGATCGTGTTGTCAGCACTGCCATTGGCCTGCTGATCAAGCACGTGGTATTTCACGCCGTTTGGTAAGGTCTCTTCATATTGTGGCACCGGGTGGCCGTCACCCTCGCCGTTTACTTCCGTATCAATGTAGTCTTCGATGCGTACTTTTGGCACCGCTTCTCCATTGATGAAAAGTACACCGTCCTTCATCTGGATACGGTCGCCCGGCAGGCCAATTACGCGCTTGATATAATCAATTTCAGTGTTGGTGGGCAGCTTGAATACGGCGACGTCTCCGCGCTTTGGCGTATCCGCCAGCACGACGCGACCGGGGAAATCAATGGGGCAACAATTGACGAGCGTCGTCCCGAAGGCGCCGAAGGAGAAGTTGAACGAATACTTGCTGTAGCCGTAGGACAGTTTGGACACAAAAAGATAGTCCCCAACTTTGAGGGTCGGGTACATTGAGGCTGACGGAATGTTGAACGGCTGGTACAGGAACGTGCGCACGAAAAAGGCAATAAGAAGCGCCTGGAAAATGACTTTTACGGTTTCCCAAACCCCATCCTCAGATTTGTGGCGTGTATCCTGGGCCGATGCCATGCTCTTTCGTCTTCCTGTGCTTTAAAAATGGGCTATAGCGCTTCCAGCATATGAGTTGCAATGAAGTGACTTGCAAGCTCCCCTACTGTGGCGAAATAATCACAGTCAGCTATTTGGAACTGCCTCAATCATCACAATCGCCTGGGCATAGGGGTAGTCGTCGGTGATGGTGAGCAGGATTTGGGCCTGGTGACCAGCGGGGGTGATTCGGTCTAGCTGAAGTTTGGCGCCGCCCGTCAGGTGCAAGGTGGGGCGACCGGATGGTTCGTTGACAACGCCCATGTCTTTCCAGAACACACCACGGTGAAATCCCGTGCCCAGGGCTTTTGAGCAGGCTTCCTTGGCGGCAAAACGCTTGGCATAGGAAGCCGCGCGCTGGGCCCTGCG
>JANMKJ010000118.1:0-1555 GCA_031371945.1 Rhodobiaceae bacterium | reverse complement strand
TGGGCGCTCCGGTTTTCATGTCAACCGTCACCATGAACTGGCCATAGATCTGGGGGCTGCCCGGCCGAATGAGCTGGGTGAAGGCAACACCCACCAGCGCTTCCGCATTCACCTGGGCCACCGCACCAATGGATGACGCCGAAGTTGAAGCGCCACACAAGGCAAACGGTGCCAGGATCAGCGGCTGGTTGTGTCGCGCATAAACCTTCATCGCATCAAGCATGGTTGCATCCCATACCAGCGGTGAATTGCAATTGGTGATCGACACCACCACCGTGTTATCTTTCACATAATCCTCGCCGAACACGATGCCCGCCATTTTCATCACGTCTTCGGCGCGTTCCTTCGAGGTGACGATGCCCATGAACGGCTTGTCGGAATGTTTGAGGGCGGAATGGATGATGTGCAAATGGCGCTTGGGCACCGGAACTTCCATTGGCTCGCAAATGATCGAGCTCGAGGAGTGCAGGGCAGGTGACATATAGGCCAGCTTGTGCAGGTTGTTGAGATCGCCCAGCGAGCCATAGCGCCGCTCACCATCGAGACCCCGCACGTAAGGTGCCCCATACATCGGCACGAACACCGTATTCTTGCCGCCCACTTTTACCGTGCGTTCCGGGTTGCGCGCGTTCAGCGTAAATTCCGGCGGCACTTTGGCCACCAGGCTCATCAACAGGGCCCGGTCGATGCGAACCCTTGTCCCCGTAACGTCAGCACCTGCCGCCTTCCACATGGCGATCGCCTCATCGTCGCGGAACTCGCAGCCCACCTCCTCGAGTATCTTCATTGATTCGTCGTGGATGAGCTCAACCGCCTCATCCGGCACCATCTGGTAGGTCGGGATGTTGCGCACCAGCGTCGGAAACGACGCCAAGGGAACCGCCCGCAGAGCCCTGCGCCCTTCACGTCCACCACTGCGTTTGCCCGTGGCAGTTACCTGTTTTGCCAGTTCCATCGTGTTGATCATTGTACGTCCGTTCCGTTTTGGCCCATTGAGCACCACGTGCTGCGTTGAATCAACACCTGTCAATTATTGTGCAGTGCAACCTGATTTTCACAGGACATGTTGACGTTCTCCATGCCCGGCTTCACAATGCCGACTCAGGGGAAGGCTTAACGCAGTCTGTGGCGCCGGGGGGTGCTATGCGGAGGGTAATTCAACATAATTTCACAATATCCGGTCCCCTCGGATAGGCAGGGAGAAGCCACATGGCTGACAAACACAATCTAACCGAGGATGAAAAAGTTCTCCACGGAATGGGTTACGCCCAGGAACTATCGCGGCGAATGAGCGGATTTTCCAACTTCGCGATTTCATTTTCGATCATTTGCATTCTGGCCGGAGGCATTACAGCCTTTCCGGTAGCCATGTCGTCTGGCGGCGGGTTCTCTGTCACCATCGGCTGGGTCATTGGCGGGTTGTTCGCCCTGCTCGTTGCAGCATCGGTGGGCCAGATCGCCTCGGCCTATCCAACGGCAGGCGGACTCTATCACTGGGCATCCATTTTGGGTGGCCGCGGCTGGGGCTGGCTCTGCGCTTGGATCAATCTTGTTG
>JANMKJ010000094.1:0-21769 GCA_031371945.1 Rhodobiaceae bacterium | reverse complement strand
CTTGGCCAGTTTTGTCCACGCAACGGGTGCAGTCCACTTGCCCAGATTGATGGAGAGCTCCTCCAGCCCCACCCGCGCATCCGCCACAAGGGGGATTGCGCGGTGCTTGGTTGCATCAAAGACTTGGGTATTCAAACCAATGATGGAGCGCTTGGCATTCTTGAACAATGTCCACGAGCCTGTGGTAAAATCCTGCAGCCGCGTACCGACTGCCAGCACAACATCGGCCGCTTCACACACTGTGTTCGATGCCGCTGTTCCCGTTACCCCAACACCTCCCATGTTCAGTTCATGGGTAAAGGGCAGTGACGACTTCCCGCTCTGTGTTTCAACAACGGGAATGCCATGCAACTCGGCAAAACGAGCCAATGTCGCCGAAGCTTCCGAGAACAGCACGCCGCCACCCGCGATGATCACTGGCTTTTTCGCAGCCTTGAGCACGCGCACCGCCTCTGCAAGTTCATCTTCGTCGGGCCGGACGCGCCGCGTATTCCAGGTTTTCTCTTCAAAGAAGCTTTCCGGATAATCATAGGCTTCAGCTTGCGTATCCTGGCACATGGAAAGGGTCACGGGCCCGCAATCAGCAGGGTCCGTGAGCACGACCATGGCGCGGTTGAGTGCAGGAATGAGCTGTTCCGGGCGCGCGATCCTGTCGAAGTAGCGCGATACCGGCTTGAAGCAATCATTCACCGTCATGGTGCCATCGCCAAAATCTTCAATCTGTTGCAAAACTGGATCTGGCAGGCGGTTGGCAAACACGTCCCCCGGCAACAGCAGCACGGGTTCACGGTTCACGTGGGCCACGGCCGCCGCTGTCACCATGTTCAAGGCACCGGGTCCAATGGATGTTGTCACAGCCATCATACGCCGCCGCCGCGTCGCCTTGGCAAAGGCTATGGCCGCATGGGCCATGGCCTGTTCATTGTGAGCGCGAAATGTCGGCAGCTCCTTGCGCACCCCGAATAGCGCTTCGCCAATGCCCGCTACATTGCCGTGGCCAAAAATCGCCCAAACGCCTGCAAATATCGGCAGTTTCTTACCGTCCACCACCGTCATCTGCCGTGACAGGAATTTGACCAAGGCTTGTGCAGTGGTCAGGCGAACGGTTTTTGCCATGGGTTAGTTCCTCTTGAAGTCCCAAACGCCTCAGGCGTGGGACGTGTTCCAAACGTCTACCAGTTTGCCAAAGCGCGCTGCCATCTGCAACGTTGCTTCGGAATCATTGATCTTGTTGCCCAACCAATCCTCGGCAACACTGCTGAAAATCGTGCGGCCAACGGCAAAGCCCTTGATTGCACTGTGCCCCTTCGTCAATTCAAAGGCCTGGGCCAATTCCGCTTCTGGCGCATCGAGCCCCAGCAGCACAATGCCCCTGCAATAGGGATCATTGTCCTGAATGGACTTTTCAATGTTGCTCCACGCCGCGGACGTGAGCTGAGGTTCCAGTTTCCACCAGTCGGGCTTTATGCCAAGGGCGTAGAGCTCTTCCAGCACACGCGACACCGTATCATCCTTGAGCGCTCCATTCTTGCCGGCGATGACTTCAACCAGTAACTCACGCCCCACTTTGCGAGCCGCCTCGTAAAGTGTGCGAAATTTCTGGGCCTGCTCGGTTTTCAACTCGACGGGATCATCGGGGTGGTAAAACGCCAGGCACTTGATCGTGTGGTTGACCGGCCAGTCCACCAGTCTTGCACCCACATCCTGCGTGAATTCAAACCGCAAGGGCCGCGAACCCGGCTGTTCGAGGGGCCGTGCCACCCACAGTCCAAGCTTGGCCGCGTCATACATGGCTTCCCGGCCATAGGTATCATCGAGAAGCGTGCCAAACCCGGTTGCCCCCTTAGACACCTGGCCAATGGCAGCAATCGCCAGGCGTTTGAAATCACTGATACGGTCATAGGGGGCGCCAACCTTGTCAGCAATGGCTTCCAGCTGCATGCGGTGGTCAATGGCCAGCGCCTTCAAGGTTTCCGGCTGGGCCCGCCGCGTCGTTGCCCAATGCACATGGTTGATGTCCTCGTCCTTGCGCAACGCCCGGTGCGGACTGCCGTGCTTGAGAAAATACTGCAACTCTTCCCAGGTGGGAATTTCGGGCGAACACAAGAGCCGTGACACCGCAAAGGCCCCGCAGGCATTGGCATATGTGGCGCATGTCTCCAGCGGTTCATCGCGCAACCAGCCCCGCAGGAAACCCGAAAAGAAGGCATCACCAGCACCCAGGACATTATAGACTTCAATCGGAAACCCGCGACCTACGATGCCCATTTCCAGGTCAGAGGGGATTTCACCAGGATATGCGATGCAGCCCATAGGCCCGCGCTTTAACACAATGGTTGCAGAAGAAAGAGACCTGATCGTTTTCAGCGCCGTCAAAGTGTCCTCACTGCCTGCGGCAATGTGGACTTCCTCTTCGGTGCCAACGATCAGGTCACAGTCTGGGAGAACCGTCTTGATGTGTTCAGAAACCTTGTCGCTCTTGATGTAGCGTTCTTCACCTGCGCCATGCCCCGCGAGCCCCCAAAGATTGGGCCGGTAATCAATGTCAAAGCAGATCTTGCACCCGTGGGCCTTGGCAATTTTAATGGCCTTGCGCTGGGCCGCGTCATTTAGGGGTCGCGCAAAATGCGTGCCCGTTACCAGCAGGGCCCTGGCGGATTTCACAAACTTTTCATCAACGTCATCTTCGCACAGCGCACTGTCGGCGCAGTTGTCGCGATAGAAAATCAGAGGAAACGTCTTGTCGTTTTCAACCGAAAGCAACACCAGGGATGTAAGGCGCGTAGGGTCAGTCGTGATGCCAGCAGTGGCCACACCTTCTCGCGCCATTTGCTCGCGGATGTAACGGCCCATCTGTTCGTCGCCGACGCGTGTAATCACGCCCGACTTCAAACCCAGCCGCGCCGTTCCTATGGCAATGTTTGACGGGCAGCCGCCTACCGATTTGGCAAATGAGGTAATATCTTCAAGGCGGGAACCAATCTGCTGCCCATAGAGATCCACCGAACTTCGGCCCATGGTAATGACATCGAGCTCGGCCTTTTTGCCGCTTCCAGATGCCATTTTCGTCTCCCTGCTCTTATTGATCACTTGACAAGACGAAACAACAATTCCAAAATGATGTCAAGTTGGAATGTTTATTCCGTTTTGAATTTACACCGTGATGCGTGAGAAAAAGTCACGCTCACTGCCTTTTTCTACCGTCGCTTGGATGTTTTTGGAGACTGTAATGATAAGATTTGGGATATTGGGCGCCGGTCGGATCGGCAAAGTTCACGCCGCTACAATCGCTGCGTCCAAGACTGCAAAAGTGGTGTTCATTGCCGATGCCATGCCAAAGGCGGCAAGCGACCTAGCCGCATCGGTAGGTGCCAAAGTCTCCACGGTTGAAGACATCATTGCATCCAAAGATATTGATGCCATCCTCATTGCAACGCCAACCGGAACCCACGCTGACCTCATTGAGGCCGGTTCCAATGCCGGCAAGGCCATCCTCTGCGAAAAGCCAGTGTCCCTGTCAGTGGAAAGAATTCTTGCGTGCCTCAAGGTCGTTGAAAAAAACAAGTCGAACCTGATGATCGGTTTCAACCGCCGCTTCGACCCCAACTTCGCCGATCTGGCAAGCCGCATCCGCAAGGGCGACATTGGCCATGTGGAATTGGCAACCATCATCAGCCGCGATCCTTCGCCACCACCGCCTGAATATGTGAAGGGCTCAGGTGGACTTTTCAGAGACATGATGATCCACGACTTCGACATGGCACGCTTCCTGGTTGGTGAAGAATTTGTCATCGTGCATGCCCTCGGCGCTGCACTTGTGGATAAGGCTATTGGCGACGCTGGCGACGTTGATACCGCCTCCGTGCACATGCAAACCGCGTCCGGCAAGATTGCCGTCATCACCAATTCCCGCCGCGCCACCTACGGCTATGACCAGCGCATGGAAGTGCATGGCTCAAAAGGCATGCTGCGCGCCGGCAACGTGCACAATACAACGGTGGAACTTGCCAATGGCGACGGTTTCCGGGGTGACCCGGTGCTCAACTTCTTTACCGAGCGTTACGGTGCAGCCTACGCCAATGAAGTGAACAGTTTTATCGACGGCATTGCCAAGGGCGTATCTGCAAAACCAAATGGGTATGACGGCCTGCAGGCACAGAAACTTGCCGATGCTGCAACCGAATCCTGGAAAACCGGCAAGCCCGTAAAGGTGTCATGATGAACGTGAACTCACTTTCCCATTTGTCGATGGACGGCAAGATCGCCGTCGTAACCGGTTCAACCCAGGGCCTTGGTGAGGCCATTGCCCACCTGTTTGCCGATCGCGGGTGCAAGGGACTGGTCATTACCGGCCGCAACGAAAAGAATGGGGCCCGGGTAAAGTCCGATCTCGAAAAGAAAGGCGTCAAGGTCGAGTTCGTGGCAGCCGACCTTGCCCACATGGAAGACACCCGCAAAGTAATAGCCGCAACCGACAAGGCATTTGGCCGGGTGGATGCGGTCGTGAATGCTGCTGGCATAACTGACCGCGGCACCATCTGGGACACCAAGCCTGAACTTTTTGATGCCATGATGAACGTGAATGTGCGCGCCCCCTATTTCATAACCCAGGATGCGCTCCATCTCATGAAGCGTGAAAAAACCAAGGGTACCTTCGTCAACATCATTTCCATGTCGGGCCATGGCGGACAAAGCTTCATCTCGGCTTACTGCATCTCCAAGGGTGCACTGATTACGCTCACCAAGAACACCGCCTATTCGGTGATGAAGCACCAGATCCGTGTCAACGGCCTGACCATTGGCTGGATGGACACGCCGGGCGAAGACCGCATCATGAAAACCTATCACGATGCCGAAGAGGGTTGGTTGAAAAAGGCCGAGGCAAGCCGTCCCTTTGGCCGCTTGCTGAAGCCCGATGAGGTAGCCCGCGCCTGTGGTTATCTGTCGAGCGATGAGTCGGGCCTGATGTCAGGTGCCATCATTGACTTCGACCAGCAGGTGTTGGGTTCAGGCAATTCACCGGCCGAACCACCAGCCGTTTAGCCCTTGCGGCCACGCATTTCGGCCACGGCTACGGTAAGCGTCATGGCCAGCGACAGGGTTGCCGCAACAGAGCGGAATCCCTCGAAGTTAGCCTCTGCCACCTCAAACCAGATTTGAGAAAGTGGTACCAGGGGAGAAAAACCTGAATCGGTGATAGCCACCATTGGTACACCCCGCGCCGCCGCTACCTGCGCCAGTGCCACGGTCTCACTGGCATAGGGCGTAAAGCTGATGGCCAATACACAATCACGCTTGCTGGCAAAGCCCAGTTCTTCCTGTGCCAGTCCGCCAATGGCATCAATCAGCACATTGCGAACACCGAGTTTGCCAAAGGCATAGGACATATAACTCGAAATCGGGAACGACCGCCGCAATCCCAAAAGGTATATTGTTTCAGACTTGGCCAAAGTCGCAACTGCCGCATCAAGCTTTTCCGGTTCCAGCTTTTCCTGCAGCGCATCAATGGATTTTTCTGCCGCCTCGGTAAAGCCCTGAAAGATGATGTTAGGCTTCGAGGCGGAAATGGCATGCAGGCGAAGTTGCTCAATGCGTTCCTCATAGTTGAGAATTCGGTCTCTCAGCCGTGAGCGGAAAACGTCTTGAAGTTCGGAAAACCCCTGATAGCCCATGGCCTGGGAAAACCGCACCAGGGTGGAGGGCTGAACATCCGCCTCAACAGCAATGCTCGCCACCGTACCAAAGGCGATTTCATCGGGATGTTCGAGCGCATAGGTCGCAACCTGGGTCAGCCTTTTGGGCAGGCTCGCACCGCGTTCGATGATACGGTTCTTGAGGCTTTGAAAATCCCTCGGAATGATGTCAGCGTCGCCCAAATCGTTTCCAATTCTGGAAATTCAAGATATCCACAACGAAGCATGGATTTTTATCATTTAATCACGTTATCTAGGGCCATGCCAAGTTAAATAGAACGGTTGTTCCATTTTGAGTGGGGATTGTATCAGCGATGTCAAAACTACGGTTTTCCATGATCCTGTTGGGTGCGCTTCTGATGAGTTCACCCGCCTGGTCCGATGATGCGCCCAATTGCGAAAACCAAATGGACCAGCAAACCATGAACCAGTGCGCCGGCCTTGACTACGAGAAGGCCGATGCCGAGCTCAACACAGTTTGGAAGGCGGCCCGGAAATCGGCTGATGAGGCGGATGCTGAATATTCCGCTGATCTGAAAGGTGAAGCCGAAGCGCTCCTCAAGGCGCAACGGGGATGGATCGCCTACCGCGATGGCCAATGTGACCTGGCTGGATTCGAAGCCCGGGGCGGCTCAATGGAACCGATGTTGGTGTCGGGCTGCCTCGCAGAAATGACCAAGGCGCGAACCAAGGAGCTGCAGGCCTATATTGCTGGACCTGGCCAATGACAATTCAATTGTCGTCATAGCCCCTCGCCCTGCGGATGGCTCCTGACATGGGGGGGCGGCGGCGCGTATTGTCTGGCTGTTCACCCGCAAGGGCGCGCTTCAGGCGGCGTATGAGCACAGCTTTCGACTTTGCATCACTGGCCCTGTTGATCTCCTGATCGATATCCAGGTGCAGTCCGGCAAGATCATTGTTCCAATCGGGCCGTGCCACTTGTGCGGGATCAATGCGGGGGTTGCTTTCGCTTTCAAGGAATGCGCAAGTCTCGCCGCTCAAATCATAAACGTCATCCAACTGTGGGCGAATGATGCAATCCGATTTGACAACCACGCCAGTGATGGCTTCTTCCAGGGCGACTTGCGGCGCTTCTTCCCCGTGGGTGAGGAAAACTGTTCGGCTTATCGGCATGCGCTCCTTGAGCCATTGAACCAGCTCTGGTCCGTCGGCATGGCCGGAATAATCCTCAAACTGCCGGATCGTAGCTTTCACCTGGATTTCTTCACCGGATATTTTCACCATGGGGGCACCGCTCTCCAGAATCTGTCCCAGCGAGCCGCCTGCCTGGTAGCCAACAAGCAAGACCGTTGTCGACGATTGCCAGAGATGGTTCTTCAAATGGTGGCGAATGCGTCCTGCATCACACATTCCGCTTGCAGCAATAACGATGTGGAAACCGGAAAACCTCGCAATGGCCTTGCTGTCTTCAACCGTTTCCGTGCTCTTGAGCAGGGGTGAACTGAAAGCCCGAAAAAGATCTTCGCCGTGTTCCAGGTCCTTTGCATGCTTTTTGAAAATGGCGGATGCCTTGTTGGCCAATGGACTGTCGATGAAGATTGTGGTTTTGGGAACGCTGCCCTGCTCCATCAGCCACACGAGGTCGGTCACAACTTCTTGCGTGCGTTCAACCGCAAATGACGGAATGAGAAGTGCGCCCTTGCGCGCAGCAGCGGCATTGACTTCGCTTGCCATCAATTCGCGCCGCTTTTCTTCCGAGCGTTCAAACCGGTCCTTGCCACCATAGGTGGACTCGCAAATGACGTAGTCAAAGCCCGTTGGTGCTTCAGGATCAGGCTCCAGCATTTTGTGGTCCGGGCCGATATCGCCGGAAAACAGGATGCGCGTTGCTGGCTTGCCAGGCTGGATTACCTCGACTTCAATGGATGCCGATCCCAGGAGATGGCCCGCATTCCACCAGCGACAGCGAATGCCCTTGGCGGGCTCAATCCAGGTTTCGTAGTCAAGGCCCACAAAATGCTCAAGCGCCTTCATGGCATCTTCAAGCGTGTAGATGGGTTCTACCACAGGCAAACCACGCTGCAGGTTGCGCTTGTTCTGAAATTTTGCGTCCGTCTCCTGGATGAAACCAGAGTCCGGCAGCATCACGCTGCACAGGTCGACCGTTGCCCTGGTGCAATGGATCTTTTTCGTAAAGCCATGCTTTACCAGTTTCGGAATGAGGCCAATGTGGTCGATGTGGCCATGCGTCAAAATCATGGCATCAAGGCTTGCCGGGTCAAAGGGAAATTTCCGATTGTTCAGTTCGCGTTCGGTTTTTGAACCCTGGAACATGCCGCAATCGATCAGCACCTTGGCGTCTTCCGTTTGCAGGAGATAGCAGGACCCTGTCACTTGCCGGGCAGCTCCGCAGAATTTGAGGCGAATGGACATGATTACTCCTGGGGAATCTTGAGGCCGCGCAATTGTAGCTCGCTCCACGTTTGGTCTGGCGTATCGGCAAAGCCGAACAACGTGAGATCTCTTTCGTGTATGAGTCTGGACTTCGCAAAAACATCAAAATTAATCGCGTCTTTCCAGAACTTTGAATCATAGAGAACCACGGGCAGTTGCTTGCTCATCTTCCCCGTCTGCCGCAGCGTGAGTATTTCAAACAGTTCATCCAATGTGCCAAAGCCGCCGGGAAAAACCACAAGTGCTGCGGCCCGCATGGCAAAATGCATTTTTCGCATGGCAAAATAATGGAACCGGAATGTGAGATCAGGGGTCGAATAGGCGTTGGGTTCCTGCTCCATCGGCAGCCTGATATTGTAGCCGATCGAGGGGGCGCCCGCATCAAATGCGCCGCGGTTTGCAGCTTCCATGATTCCCGGACCGCCGCCCGTCGCAATCACGTTTTGCCGGGGTGGCTTGTGGTCCAGTTTTGCACCGCCATTGGCCGAACAAATCTCCGCAAATCGTCGCGCCGCCTCATACCAGCCCGATCCATCGCCCTCACGTGTCCGCGCCGAACCAAAAACCACGACCGTCGATTCCACCCCCCATTTTCGCAAAGACTCTTCAGCCTTCTGATACTCAAGTTGAAACCTGACGCCACGCGTCGAATCGCCCAGCAGGAAATCCTGGTCAAGCACAGGCAACCTGAATGCTGCATCTGCCATTTGCAATTTGTTGGAAGGTTGGTCAGCCAATCGTCATTTCCGAACCCGTTTGATTGTGGTGGAGGGTAGCTGCTATTGTGCTTGATTAGAAGAGGACACAAATATGGCCGACCCCAAACCATTCGCAGCGAAATTCATGGCAGAGCCGGGTAAGAGCTTTTCCCTCGCCAAGCATGACCCGCGTGACGACAGCGCCTTTGCAGACAAGGAATCCGCCAAGCTGCAATTGGCCAAGGATGCCGAGACCATTGATGCGCTGCAGGACCGTCTGTTTGCCGAGGGAAAACGCGCCCTGCTCGTCATCCTGCAGGGCATCGATTGTTCGGGCAAGGACGGCACCGTTCGCGCCGTATTCAATACCAGTGGCCCCTTGGGCGTTGTCGTGAAGCCCTTTGGCGTACCGTCCGAGGTAGAACGGGCCCACGATTACCTCTGGCGGGTGCACATTGCCTGTCCATCTAGAGGCTTTGTCGGCATTTTCAACCGGTCCCATTATGAGGATGTGCTGGTGGTAAAGGTTGAGAAATTTGCCGCCGAAGACGCCATTGAACGGCGCTATGACGAAATCAACCAGTTCGAAAAGCTTGTCTCAAACTCCGGCACCCGGATACTCAAGTTCATGCTGAATGTTTCCAGGGATGAGCAGGCCAAGAGATTGCAGGAACGCGTCGATGATCCTGCCAAGCAATGGAAATTCAAGCCCAGCGATCTTACCACCCGCGCCAAGTGGGACGAATACATGGCGGCCTATGAAGTGGCTGTCAGCCGTTGTTCAACTGCCATTGCCCCGTGGCATATCATACCAGCTGACCGGAACTGGGTGCGCAACGCGGCAGTTGCAAGGATCGTGCGTGAAACCCTGGAAGACATGAACCCGCAATATCCACTTCCCAAGGACTGGGATCCCAAGACCATCAAGATTACTTGACGCCGCGCAACCGCCCCATCACGTAGGTAAAGAAGCCAGGGTGATACCACACCTGGGATGGCCCTTCCGGGGTTGTGGTATCAAGCGTGCCTGCAAGGATGGCACCAATCGCCGCCAGCAGGAGAGGCAGTGCTGCGGCTGTTTGCAGGTACGGATAGGTTGAATACGAATCATTTGCCTGGGGAACGATTCTTGCCTGGGCGACTATGCCCCCCGTATCAATGCCCTCGTCAACCAGATGCACCGTCACGCCGCAATTGTCGGCATCATCCTGGTCCAACGCCCAATAGGCCCCGTGGGCACCGCGATACCTTGGTGTAATCCCCTGATGCGTGTTGATGAAAACAGCGTCTGTCGCACCCAATATATTGAGGCTCAATATGCGGGTACCGTTGATGACGACGACATCGGCTCCAGCCTTTCGCAAGAAGGCAGCGCAGGCGTCGCTGTTGACCGATCGGATTTCCTTGAGAAACGAGGATGTGGGCTTGTGGGGTTCCAGTCCCTCGGTTTGGCAGATTTGCTGGATGCGCGACCTGCCCAGCCGCTCGAGAACGGGGCGAATCATCACTACAAAAGCCGCTTGGCCCAATGCCGTCCGCAATCCAAGATTGCGAACCCTGCTTTTCAGGAGCGCGTAGCGGGAAATGTGATTTTCAATAAGGGCGGGAAATGGCCCAAATTGCTGGACCAGGCGATTATAAATTATCCACGTCGTCGGACTATCGCTGGCAAGCATAACAAGATTTGGTTTCCGCTGCTTCAACATGTAACCCGGCGACAAATGAAGTTGTGGCCATCCTGTTTAGAGGATGAAAATTAATAAAATGCGATGGAATCAATTGCAACCACTGATATATATTGTCAAATTAACTCTCCATTAACCATTTTAACCCTCTGCTAGCAGCGACCGCTGGGAAACATCTTGATAGACCTACACACACATATTTTACCCGCCATGGATGACGGCTCACCAGATATGGAAACTTCGCTTTCCATGGCTCGCGTAGCGGTGGCCGATGGCATTGTGGTGATGGCCTGCACACCGCACGTGATGCCCGGCATGTTCCTGCCTTCGCCTTCAGCCATTAAATTTGCCTTTGCCTCATTTCAGCAACAGTTGCGCGAGGCCGGCATTCCCCTTGATATCGTCATGGGATGCGAAGCACATTGCCGAACGGATTTCCTGGAAGCCCTCAAGGCGGGTAATCTGCCCACCATAAACGACAGCCGCTATGTGCTGTTTGACCCACCCCGCATGGTGACGCCACCGCGCCTGGAGGAAATGCTCTCGGCGGTGCTGGATGAAGGCTACATCCCCATTTTGACCAGCCCCGAAAAGTTGAAATGGATTGGAACCCATATCGCTGTCCTCGAACGGCTGGTGGAATATGGGGTGTGGATGCAGGTGTCCGCCGGTTCCCTGACCGGACTTAACGGCAAACAATCACTTTATTGGGCCGAAAAGCTGCTCAACGCAGGCATGGTCCATATTCTGGCAACCGATGCCCACAACCTGGTATCTCAGCCCCCCATTCTGTCAGACGCCTATGAAGCGGCGCGAAAAATTGTGGGCCCCGATGAGGCCATAAACCTCGTCAGCATCCGCCCTGTGAATATTCTGGACAACGAGCCCGCGGAAGCTTCGCCACCCGTTGCTGTCGCAAGAAAGCCTGCAACCAACGAACCGTGGTGGCTATGGGCCCGTGCCCAAAAGGCTGGCTAGGCGGGCCGCAGTCCGCGCAACAGAATTTCCAGAACCGCTTTCTGGGCCGATTTCAAATCCTCGCGGCGACCCAGGACCGCATCAACCTGCACCGCAAAATCCGCATAATGTTGCGTGACCGACCAGATTGCAAAAATCAGGTGAAAGGGATCAACGGGTGCCAGTTTTCCCGTTGAAATCCACGACTGGATGACGGCAGCCTTGTCAGTCACCAGCAGCCGCAGGGGCCCCTTCAGGTATTTTTCGATCATCGGTGCCCCGTGCAGGATTTCATTGGCAAACAGCCGGGACGCCTTCGGATTGGCGTTCGACATTTCCATTTTTACGGAAATATACTGCGCCAGTTCCTGCAACGGGTCGCCATCAGCATCGATCTTGCGCAACGGTTCCAGCCAATCCGTAAGCGTATGCTCCAGCAGGGCGATATAAATGTCTTCTTTGCGGCGAAAGTAATAGAGCAAATTGGGCTTCGACATGTTGGCCTTGGCGGCAATCTGGTCAACAGTAGCCCCCCTGAAACCTGAAGCCGAAAATACATCAAGTGCGGCCTCAAGGATCACTTCCTTGTTCCGCGCCTGAATGCGGGTATTGACGACGGGCTTCAACTTGGTCTGCGGCATTGACCGCTACCATATTATTCTTGACCGAATGGTCAAGCCGGATTGTGGGCGCAAAGTAAACCGCCCGCAAACTCCACTTTGGCAATGAGCCCCGTCCCGTCGCGGCAGTTCTGCAGCTTCACATCCGCTCCATTGCGCAAGGCCAATGCCGCAACAATCGCCAAGCCAAGCCCGCTTCCGTCGGCCGACTGCGGATTATACCGATAGAACCGGTCAAACACGAAGCCCATGGCGCTGTCTGGAATCCCGGGGCCAGTGTCCCTGATGGTGACACAGGCATCATCCCCATTGGCTAGAATTTCCACGTCCACTTTTCCCCCGCCCGGCGTGTAGCGAATGGCATTGTCCAGAAGATTGCCAAACAGCATGGAAAGATCATGCGCTGCGCCGCGAACAATGACGCCTGCATCTGTCGTCACGCCCACATCCACCGATTTCGCCATGCCAAGCTCATAAACATCGGCAATGCATTCGCGCACAACATCGCTCAGGCTCACCAGACTGTTCTGCGTCTGGCCGTGCGGTTCCTCGGCCCGGGCGAGCTTCAACAATTGCTCGAGCAGGCCCGCCATGCGATTGAGCCCAAAGGTCATGGGCTCGAGCAGCGATGAACTCTTTCGGCCATGGATGGCTTGCTTCAAATTTTCCAGCTGCAGATGGAGTGCGGTCAACGGTGTTCGCAACTGGTGCGCCGCATCGGAAATGAACCTTTGCCTGAATTCCAGAAGCCCCTGTTGCCGCAGTAGAAGGCCGTTCATGGCATCAACGAGCGGCACCACCTCTCCTGGGATGCCATCCGAATTCAGAGTCTCATTGCTAACCGTTTGCCTGGCCCGCAATGCTGCCGTCAGTTCATGCATGGGCCGCAAAACGCGTCTTACGACCCATCCAACAAGAATCCATGACAGGGGAATGAGAAAAATGATGGGCAGCACCGTGTTCAGCATCGAATCAAGGGCGGCGGCAGTTCGAATTTCAGTTTGTTGTGATATCTGGACCACGCGATTTTCCGCAATCAGCGTAAACGTGCGCCACCGCTTTCCCTGGACCACATGATCATAAAATCCCGTGACGGTCTCCACGGGAATGCCAATCGACGGATCGGAATTGCGTATTGTCTGCAGCCTGTTGTCAAGAATGTGGACAATGATGTGGTCGTCCGGATTCGCCCCCGCAATCACCTGCGAACTATCACCCGCCGCACTTGGATTATCCCCGACACTCAGCGCAATCTGGCGCAATTGGTCATCCAGAAATCCACTTTCCTCGCGAAACGATACAAGGCCCGTGCCTATGCCAGCAACGATACCGATGACGGTAATGAGCCCGATGAACCACACTGTGAGTTGGCCGCGCAGGGTTTTCATTTGAAACCCCGCGGCACCATCCATCCCGCACCTCGAATATTGCGAATGATGTCGGGGTCGAATTTCTTGCGGATATAAAAAATGAGGACGTCGATTGCATTGCTTTCAACCTCCTCGCCAAAACCGTAAAGCTTCTCTTCAAGTTGTGCCCGTGAAAGAATTGTACCGGCACGCTCTGACAGTCCCAGCAGCAGCGCAAATTCACGTGCCGGCAGGACATGCGATGCACCCCGGTAGCGCACCTCGTGACTTGCCAAATCCAGTGTGACTTCACTGCTTTCGATTTTCGAAACCAGATGCCCCGACTGACGTCGCACCACGGCGCGAATGCGGGCCAGCATTTCAGCAAAATCAAAAGGCTTGAGAATGTAATCGTCGGCTCCAAGGTCAAGGCCTGCCACCCGCGAGCCAATGTCGTCGCGCGCCGAGACAATCAGCACCGGCGTTGCGCGTTTGCTTTGCCGCGCTGCCTTCAAAACCTCCAGACCCGTCATGTCTGGCAGGCCAAGGTCAAGCAGGATAATGGAATAGTGGTTGGCTGCCAGTGCTTCGATCGCGTTTCCCCCGCTCATGATCCAATCCACCGCCATGCCCTGCGTGGCAAGGCCACTGCGCATTCCGGCACCAATCATAGGGTCATCTTCAACAAGCAGTACGCGCACGGAGCACCTTCCCAATTGGCCCGAGGTTGAATCCTCCTACTTCTCCGCAGCGTTACCGGCGCATGAATTATTTGTAATCCTTCCCTATTTCACCACTAATTTTGAATGCCAATTCTGATTACCAGCGGCACGTTTGCCCGCCATCATCAATAAGGAGATTACCATGAAGAAAACCATCCTGTTCTTGAGCATCGCTACGCTCATGTCGGCCACCTCGGCCTTTGCTGCAAGCTCTTCAACACCGGTACCCTGCGCCGAAATGGCCAAGCAGGTCGACGCTGCGTTGAAAGGCAACAAGCTGTCCCCAACGGATCTCACGATCGTCAATCAGCATGAAAAGGCCGGACAGGACCTGTGCAAGGCCCAGAAAGATGCTGCAGCTGATACCGAATTCGGTGCTGCCCTGAAATTGCTGAAGAAGTCCTGATCCCCTCTCAAATTTTCCAATGGAGCCCAACATGAAGAAGACTATCCTGTTTCTCGGCCTCGCAACCATGATCTGTGCCACGCCGGTAATGGCGGCCACGACAAAGGCAACCACACCGGTTGCAGCCCTGCACGCCCATGAAATGTGCATGATACACGGCAAGAAGACCGCTTGCGCCAAGCAGGCCACTCACGCCAAGCACGGCCAGGCCAAAGTGCAGGTCGCCGCAAAGAAGAAGTAGCGCGGTCCGCGATTCATCCCAATTTACCACGATAGCCCGGCAAACACCTTGTGTATGGTGTTTGCCGGTCACTTGCTTTAAGAGGCGGGGCAACTCGGGCACCGCACGGACATAAGGTCCTGCCAAATCGCCCCTTAACTCCGTCTGAAAAGCAAGAAATCAATTGGCATTTCCCCTAACCCCTGCCCCATTCGCCCGCGCCTTGACCGAGCGGAAATACGAAGACCCAACCCCTGTCCAGCTTGCTGTGCTTGAAGCAAAGGCCGAAGGCCGCGATCTCGTCGTTTCGGCCCAAACCGGATCCGGCAAGACCGTGGCCTATGGTCTTGCAATTGCCAGCACCTTGCTGGGCGAAGCGGAACGTTTTTCAGCTGAGGCCTCTCCCATAGCCCTCATCGTGGCGCCAACCCGGGAACTTGCCCTGCAGGTCGAGCGGGAACTGGAATGGCTCTACCACTATACGGGTGCCCGCATCCTGTCCTGCGTGGGCGGCATGGATCCCAAGCGTGAACGGCGCCGGCTGGCCGATGGCGCCCATATCGTTGTGGGAACGCCAGGACGCCTGCGCGACCATCTCGAACGTGGCGTACTCAACATCACCGATCTCAAGGCTGTAGTGCTCGACGAAGCCGATGAAATGCTCGATCTCGGTTTCAGGGAAGATCTTGAATTCATCCTCGAGGCAACACCCGCCACGCGGCGTACCCTGTTGTTTTCGGCAACCATGCCGAAAATCATCGCCAACATGGCCAAGCGCTACCAGCGCAATTCGCTGCGCATCGAGGCATCAGGTGGTGAGCGCGCCCACGCCGATATTGAATACCGCGCAATCCGCGTGGCCCCCAACGAGGTAGAGCACGCGGTAGTCAACGTGTTGCGTTTTGTCGATGCCACCAGCACGATTGTGTTCTGCAATACGAGGGACCATGTCCGCCACTTGCACGCCACGCTTTTGGAGCGCGGCTTTGCCACTGTGAATCTCTCGGGCGAATTGAGCCAGGGTGAGCGCAACCATGCCCTCCAGGCCCTGCGTGACGGCAGGGCCCGCGTCTGCGTGGCAACCGACGTGGCGGCCCGCGGCATTGATTTGCCCAATCTCGGCCTCGTGATCCACGCCGACCTTCCTAATGACGCTGAAACCCTGCAGCACAGGAGTGGCCGCACCGGGCGGGCGGGAAAGAAGGGCATCAGCGTTGTCCTCGTGCCCTTGTCGCGGCGCCGCAAGGCAGAGCAGATGCTGGCATCCGCCGGCGTCAACCCCATCTGGGCGGGGCCTCCCCAGGCCGAAGATATACGAAGGCTTGACCAGCAGCGCATGTTGCAGGACCCGATCCTCACGCAAGTCAGCAGCGAAGAAGATTTGGAAATGGCGCGCTCGGTTCTGGCGTCCCGGTCGCCTGAAGAAATCGCAGCGGCCCTCGTCCGCATCTATCGCTCAAAGCTGCCGGCTGCCGAAGATGTGTTTGATCCAGGCCCCGGCCGCAATGATTTCCGCGAAGCCAAGCCCTCGCACAAGGAGCCTCGCGCATCCACCTCGGACCCCCGCGAATATACCTGGTTCCGCCTCGATATCGGCCGCAAGAACAATGCTGATCCCAAATGGTTGCTGCCCATGATTTGTCGTCGCGGCAAGGTCACCAAGGTGGATATCGGCGCCATTCGTATCACCGACAATGAGACGCGATTTGAAATTGCCAACGCCGCCGTTGAACGTTTCACCCTTGCCAGCCTGGTAGCCGACGATGAGGACGTAAAAATTGAGCGCATGAACGGCAACACGGAAATCGTGCGGCCATCCCGCAATCCTGACCGCAAGCCGAATTTCAAGCCCCGGCCCGAAGGCGAACCGCGCTATGAGGATCGCAAACCTCACGCAGGTGAAGCCAAGCCCAAGGGCGAGGGTTACAAGGGCAAGAAACCCTTCGGTGGCGGCTTCAAGCCGAAGTTTGAGGCGGCGCCAAAGCCCCGGGCGGAAGGCGACAAACCAGCCTTCAAAGACAAGAAGGCCGCTTGGAAAAAGAAGAAATACTAGTCGCCGATCGGCTTTCTCAAGTTGCGTTTTTTTGCCAGGTCCATTTGCTTTTGCCGCTCCCGCGCGGAAGCCTTTGACTTTTCGCTCAACGTCGCAAAGCATTTCGGGCAGCTCACGCCAGCCTCATAAAGTGGTGACAGCTTGTCGCCCGCATCCAGTGGCATGCGGCAGCCGTGGCACATCTCCAGCACCGAAGGCTCCAGGCCGTGGCCAACGGCAATGCGGTGATCAAAGACAAAACATTCACCTTGCCACTTGCTTTGCTCAGCCGGCACCACTTCGAGATATTTGAGAATACCCCCCTTCAAGTGGAACACGTTTGAAAACCCCATGCCTTTGAGGTAGCTCGACGCCTTCTCGCAGCGAATGCCGCCGGTACAGAACATCGCAATCTTTTGGGTCTTGTCCGCGGGCAAGTGTGAGGCGGCAAATTCCGGGAATTCCCCAAAGCTCGTCGTCTTGGGGTCGACCGCGCCTACAAAACTTCCGAGTGCCACTTCATAATCGTTGCGCGTGTCGATCAACATGACATCGGGGTCGGCAATGAGGGTGTTCCAGTCCCCGGCCTCCACATAGGTACCAACCCGCCTGGCCGGATCGACTCCGGCAACCCCAATCGTGACAATTTCCCTCTTGAGCTTCACCTTGCTGCGGTAGAACGGCGATTCCGCGCAATAGGATTCCTTGTGGTCGATATCGGCAAATCGGCTGTCTTTCTTCAGGTCTTTCAGGAATCCGTCGATGCCGTTGCGGCTGCCGCTGATTGTGCCGTTGATGCCTTCCCCGGCCAGCAGCAGGGTGCCCTTTACGCCATGTTCCTTCATCGCGGCCAAAATCGGGGCCTTCAGTGCGGAAAAGTCCTCCAAAACGACAAATTTGTAAAGAGCGGCAACAACTATTGATTGAGTCATGGTAGACTTTGTAGGTGGGCTGTGATTCTTTTTCAATTGCCGCCCAATGACCAGGGGAAATTATGCCAGATTTTATCGTCAATGCCGGCTTGGAGCTGCCTTTCATCCTGCTGCTTCTGGCACTCATGGGTTTGCGAAGAACCGTTACGCCCATCGCATCCGTTCTGGTGAAGGCAGAGGCCGCCAAGGTCTTTAAACTTCTCGATCTCTATGATGGCAAGGTCCAGAACTGGAACCGCACCAAAATCATCACCGAACTTGTCGATCCCGAAAGCCACACCTACCGCATGAGCTATGTCACCACCCTGTCAACCGGCAGCGCGCAAAAATCCGAAGCGCTGTTTCGCGTGGCAGAACGCCGTGCACCCCATTATCTTGAACTTCACCGCGAAGGGCTCGCAGGCAAGTCCCATAACAACGAGCTCATGAAAATTGTCGTCGAAACCACCGCCGAGCCAAACGGCACGCGGCTGAAAATGGCCTACCATTGGGGCTCACGGCCCTTTATTGCGCAACTGCTGGCCAGGACTGATCTTTGGGCTGGCATTTACCGCCTCAAGAGTCTGGCTGAAACCGGCAAGCCAGACGAAACCGCCTACCTGCTGATTTCAATTGGCGTGGCCCTGGTCACGGGCCTTCTGACACTTGTGGCATTTGGGCTCATGACCGGTTGGGTGATCGCGGGTCTTTTGGTGGTGGCCCTGCTCATCCATGAATTTGGCCATCTCCTGGCCTTCCGCCTCATTGGCCAGCCCTGGGGACGACTTGTGTTCCTGCCATTCCTCGGTGCCATTGCCATGCCGCGCCTGGCCTACCAAAGCCAGGGCCAGTCTGTATTCTCGGCCCTCATGGGGCCGGGGTTTTCAGCTCCGATAGCCCTTGGCATCATCCTCATAGTCAGCCAGAGTTGGCTGCCATCGGATTGGCTCCTCAAACTGGCCCTCGTCATGACCGCCTTGAACCTGTTCAACCTGCTCCCCGTGGAACCCCTGGATGGGGGTGTGGCATTGCGCTCAATCATGACCAAGCTCATCGGCAAATATGCCCGCTATGGCCTCTTCGCCATCGGTGCCATCATCACTTTTGCCGGGTTTCATTTCCAGCAGGTGGTGTTGCTGGTGTTTGGCGGCATTTCCATGCTGGCCAACATCGTGCCCCGTAAAATCGACCACGGCCTGCGCCCCCTATCCTTCACGCAATTTGCCATATCGGTGTTTAGTTATATGTCGATTCTCACCGCTTACCTCACCGCCTTGGACTACTTTCTGGATTATACAAAATGAGCCCATTGCGTGACGCCTTCGACGCGAAAATGCAAAGCGGTGAAATCCGCAATGATTCGCAGCAGGCAGCCGTAATTGCAAAACTTGATGACCTTGCCGCAGCGCTTGAAGCGCGCGAAAACCAGGGTTGGATCGGAAAATTTCTGGCAAAGCAGCCAACGCCCAAGGGTCTCTACATCTATGGTGATGTGGGGCGGGGGAAGACCTTTGTTATGGACCTGTTTTTCTCGTCTTTGCAGATTTCCCATAAGCAGCGCATCCACTTCCATGGCTTCATGCAAGACATCCACCGGCGGCGTCAGGAACTCCGGACCGGCGATGTCATAGCTGAAATTTCAACGGATATTGCCCACAACGTCCACGTTCTCTGCCTTGATGAAATGCAGATCACCGACATTGCTGACGCCATGATTGTGGGCCGCCTGTTTGAGGCATTGATCGAGAAAGGCGTTGTGATCATCACCACATCGAACCTTCCCCCCGGAAGGCTTTACCTGGACGGACTCAACCGCGACCTATTCCTCCCCGCCATTGCCATGCTGAACGCAAGGCTCGATGTGGTGCCGCTGCAAAGCCCTGTTGATTACCGCCTCGGCCGGGTAAAGGCCGGGGAAAGCTTTGTCACACCGCTCGGGCCCAAGGCCGATGCCCATATCCAGTCGGTGTGGGAAAAACTTGCCGAAACTCCCAAGGGTTCACCCCTCGATTTGCCCGTGCTGGGCCGCAAACTGCATGTGCCGCAGTCTGCCCATGGCTGTGCCCGCTTTTCCTTTGCGCAACTGTGCGAGGCAGCCCTTGGACCGGCCGACTACCTGGCACTTGCCGCCCACTTCAAAACCGTCTTCGTCGAAAACATACCCGTCCTCAAACCTGCCCAGCGCAACGAGGCCAGGCGTTTCATGCTTCTGATTGATACGCTCTACGATGCCCGTGTGCGCCTTGTTGCGTCGTCAGCCGCACCGCCCGAGCGAATTTACCCCCGCGCTGAATTTGCCCGCACGGTTTCGCGCCTGCAGGAAATGCAGTCCGCTTCCTGGTGGGGCCAGAAAATTGCGGAAACCTAGAAATCTGTACGCAACCTTGAGAAGTTCTTGAAGATAACAGGCTTCGGGCCTAAAGAGGCCTCCCTTTTCAGGAGTGCAACAATTCCCTGGAGCAAGGTTTAGAGGATCAGCAGAAATGGCTCGTAAGAAGATTGCAATGATTGGCGGCGGCATGATTGGTGGCACGCTCGCCCACCTTGCGGCATTGAAGGAACTGGGTGACATCACCGTCTTCGACATCATGGAAGGCACACCCCAGGGAAAGTCCCTCGATCTTGCCCAGTCCGGCCCGATTGAAGGTTTTAATGCCAGCCTTGGCGGCACCAATGCCTATGAAGGCATCGCAGGGGCCGACGTGTGCATCGTCACTGCAGGCTTCCCCAGAAAGCCCGGCATGAGCCGCGATGATCTCCTCGGCAAGAACCTCGAGGTTATGGCACAGGTGGGTGCGGGCATTGCCAAATATGCGCCAAACGCTTTCGTCATCTGCATCACCAACCCGCTCGACGTCATGGTCTGGGCCCTGCAGAAATATTCGGGCCTTGCCCCTAATAAAGTCGTCGGCATGGCAGGCGTTCTTGACAGCGCCCGCTTCCGCCACTTCCTTGCCGAAGAGTTCAAGGTGTCGGTCGAGGATGTCACCGCCTTCGTGCTGGGTGGCCACGGCGATACCATGGTGCCGCTGGTCAAATATTCCACCGTTGCCGGGATTCCCGTGCCTGACCTCATCGACATGAAATGGACCACCAAGGAAAAGATCGACCAGATCGTCCAGCGCACCCGCGATGGCGGCGCTGAAATCGTCGGCCTGCTCAAGACCGGTTCGGCATACTACGCACCAGCTTCGGCTGGTATTGCCATGGCCGAAAGCTATCTGAAGGACAAAAAACGGGTCATGCCCTGTGCCGCCCACCTCACCGGACAATACGGCGTAAACAACACCTACGTGGGCGTGCCCGTAGTCATCGGTGCAGGTGGTGTAGAGCGCATCGTCGAAATCAAGCTGGATGGCGAAGAAAAGGCGGGTTTCAAGAAATCCCTTGAGGCTGTCGAAGCCCTGATGGACGCTGCCCGGAAAATTGCACCAGACCTTGCATAAGGGCATCACCCCATGAACATTCACGAATACCAGGCCAAGGAAGTCCTCCGCTCCTTTGGTGTACCAACCGGCAAGGGCATTGCCGCTTTCACCGTTGATGAAGCGGTAAAGGCCGCGGAAAGCCAACCCGGCCCCGTGTGGGTGGTTAAAGCCCAGATCCACGCCGGTGGCCGTGGCAAGGGCGGTGGCGTGAAGGTTGTGAAATCCGTGGCCGATGTGAAGGCGGAAGCCACCCGTATGCTGGGCATGACACTTGTCACTCACCAGACAGGTCCTGCGGGCAAGCTGGTACAACGGCTCTACATCGAAGAAGGCACCGCCATTGCAAAGGAGCTTTACCTTTCCTGCCTCGTGGACCGCGAGACCTCGACCGTTGCCTTCATCGCCTCCACTGAAGGCGGCGTGAACATCGAAGAGGTGGCAGCCAAGTCTCCCGGCAAGATCGCCACCATTCATGTGGACCCCGCCAGCGGTTACGCACCGTTCGTGGGCCGCCGCATTGCCGCAGCACTTAAGCTCGAAGGCGACCAGGTCAAGCAATGCGTGAAGATGATGGGCCAGCTCTACAAGGCCTTCACCGAAAAGGACATGAGCCTTCTCGAAATCAATCCACTG
>JANMKJ010000083.1:0-3518 GCA_031371945.1 Rhodobiaceae bacterium | reverse complement strand
GACGAAGCTCGAGTTGCGTGCCAGCACCGTGATAGTGCGAAATCTTGCTAGGCCATTGATGATGTCTTCGGCAAAGCCATCGACCAGCGGCAGTTGGTCAGGATCGCCTGTTTCATTGCGAAAGCGAAGCACAGCGACAATGGGCTGCAGGCCCGTTTCGGGTGCGGACGCGGCTATTGCGGCCAGCATGTAACCCCGCCTTGAGATGGAGCGCACCAGTTCCTGCTTTTCATCGCCAAGGACTTTGCGAATTTCACGGATTGATTGGGTGAGTGAGTCTTCAGTGACGTAGATCCCGGGCCACACGGTGTCCATGAGTTCCGCCTTGGGGACAATGCGGCCCATATTTTTGGCAAGGTGGGTAAGAAGTGCATGGGCTTTGGGCCGCAGGGGTACGGGAGTGTTTTCGCGATGCAGGATGCCCTTACGCAAATCAAGCGTGAAAACGCCAATATTGAACACTTGCAGGCCCGCCTCTGTTTGCATCGATACCGATACTCCGGTTTGGCCAAGGACAGGGCGGCACTCAACAACGACTTCGCTTCGCGGTCAATATCCGCATTAAAGACGGCGCAGTTGCCTGCGCCGCCGGAGGTTGCGAGGTGGGTCGTGCTAGGCATGGTTGGCAATTGCCTTGGGTTTTTTCCAATGGCCGACAAATCGACGGGTGCCATAGGCCAGGAGGATTGCAGCCACCATTAAAACCCAGATGGCCACGCCAATCCACTGTTGCTGCACGTGATCGGCATCAATGTAGACCTTGCCGAGGTAGCGCACGCTATTCTGGTAGGAAGCATGCATGAGGATTGCCAGCAACACACTGCCCCCGGAGTTCTGTGCCACCCAGGTGAAGACGAAGGCCGCAATAATCGGCATAAAAGCACCGTAGGCCGTGAAGTCGTTCACGAGGATCAGTGGCAGATGCCATATCGCCCAAACCGATCCCACGATCAGGCTCGCAGCCGATGCCGAATGGGTCTCAAGCAAGCGGGGAAGTGCAAATCCACGCCAGCCAATTTCTTCGCCTATTGAACCGCTGAATACCATCAGCAGGGCGACCATCGGCAAGACCTCCAAAAGTGGAGGAATATTACCCCAGGCTGGAGCGGCGGATCCGAGCAGCGGGTTGAGCAATACGGACAAGTATTGGGTTGCAAAGGGTAATCCGATGGCCACGAGATACCAAACGGGATTAACTTTCCAGCGGAAGGTCGATGCGGCAAGTGCCTTGAGTGCCTTGCGACCGCCGGTCACGCCAGCCATGATAACGGCTGCGACCATGGGTCCAAAGGTAAACCAGGGAATACTGTCGGTGGAATAAAAATAGGGAACGAACGCCAGCCATGTCAGGCCTAGGGCAAGCGTGAAGAATGAGGTCAGCGGATATTTTCGCAACAGACCTACGAGGGAGTTCCAGTTGGTGAGGGCGGCAATTGCCATCACCGCCCCGATGGCAGTGACAGCAGGGTAGTCCTGAATGAATGCGATAGTTGAGAAATAATTCACGGCCTTGGTCCTTCTTGCAAATGATGAGATGATGGCCAGTGCAGCACCAGGCTTCACTGATCCCTGTCATCTCATTGCAATTCCTGGCGCCGGAAGTACTGAGCGATTCCTGATAAAGTTCTGAAGTTGAGTTATTTCTTCTGCGACTTCACATAAGCGATATAGCCGCGCACGTCTGCTGCTGGCTCGGAATAGGCCTTGCCCAGGGATTTTTCCATCGCCGCCATATACTTGGTGGCCCAGGCTGGCAGGGCATAGTCAACCACGGCCAGAAACTCCAGGCTTGCAGCCAGGCGAATATCGGCAATCGAAGGCTTTGCGCCGCCGATGAAAGCGCCGCCATTCATGAAGAACTTGTGGAATACGTCGAGGGGTTCGGCGATCGCGTCCATCGCGGCCTTTTGCGCCTCGGCCTTATGGGAGGCATCGAGGTTGCTGGCACCCACTTCGCCCGCATATTGGGCAAAGCCGAGGTTGGGGTAGGTGGCGCGGGCCACCAGCGGATAAAGTGTGCCGATCAAATAGAACATGGCACTGTCAATCATGGCGCGCTTGGCCATGGTTTTGGGGTAGAACTTGGTGATCTCATGCTTGTTGCTCAGATACTGCATGATGGCACAGCTTTCCCACATTACACCCTTGGGCAGGCCCTTGACCTCAATCATAGGCGTCATGTGCGCCGGGTTCATGGCGAGGAATTCCTTGCTGCGGGTCTTGCCGTAGACATCATCCTCGGTGAAATCGAGCTTTGCGGCGCGTACGAAAACCCGTGCTGCCATATTGTTTACACTCGGTTTCAACACGTGCAATTTTAGTGGGGCCATTTTTGTCCTCCCAGACTTTTTAATATGGATTTTTTGGTGAGCGGTCCTTCGACAATGTGGCGTTCTTTCGGGCCACCATCGCCTCTATTGCATCGGCCAAGTGAACCTCGGCGATGTTATAGTCCCCGCGGGCAACGCGGATGTTATGGGCCTCGAACAATACGTCCGCATGGGTAAAGCCATGGGGCGGTTCAAAGCGATAGGATGCAAGTTCAATCAGTAGGCCCAACGGATCTGTAAAATAAATGGAATCCATGAACCCCCGGTCTTTCACGCCGCTGTGCTTGATGCCGCGATCGTCGAGGCGCTTGACCGCCTGCAGGAATGTCACGCGTGACACCGAGAATGCAATGTGATGTACGCAGCCAGGCTCGTTCGGGGTGCGGCGCGGATCAGCCTTGCGGCCCTCATCCGTAAAGATGGTGATCAAGCGACCATCACCCGGATCGAAATAAAGGTGGCTCTCGCTTGGCTTGTCGAGGTTGGGTTGCTCGAAAATGAACGGCATGCCCAAAACACCTTCCCAAAAATCAATGGAGGTCTGCCGCGTGGCGCCATTCAGCGTGATGTGGTGCACACCTTGCGACTGTAATTTTTGCATGTCCTCACCCTGCGACTTCAATGCTGAACCAGTTTCGATTTATATTCACTGCGCTGCAAAGTTCCGAAAGGCACAAGTTTGATACCGGCGGTAAAAACCAGCACACTGCGCAGCCTGTCGCGGATTCTTTCAGCCATTTCAGTTGATCCAATCTGGCCTTTTCCCAGCTCAATATCAATGGCCAGGGGTGGCTCCTGCTTCACGCCGGGACTTGCGGGCCGCACCAGTATGTGTCCGCTCACCTGAGGTTGAAATTCGCTTACCACTTCGCGGATGGCTGAAGGAAACACGTTTACGCCGCGCACGATCAGCATGTCGTCGGTGCGACCAATGCAGCGGATGCGAGGGGCGGTACGGCCGCATTTGCAAGTTGTTGTCCACACCTCCACGTGGTCACGGGTGCGAAACCGCAGCAGGGGAGCGGCGCGATGTTGCAAATGGGTGAGGACCAACTCACCCCTTGCGCCATCTTCCATGGGTAAGCTTTCTCCAGTTGCGGCATCAATCAGCTCCGCATGCACAAAACCACGGGCACCCAAATGCATGCCTTGCTGGTGTTCGCATTCGCCCCAGAGCGAGACGCCGAT
>JANMKJ010000036.1:0-8319 GCA_031371945.1 Rhodobiaceae bacterium | reverse complement strand
ACGCGTGAAGATCGCATGCGGGCGCAGATCATCGAACGAATAATGTGCGATTTTACCGTCGATTACCAGAAGGTGGCGATTGAGTACGGCTTTTCAGGCAAATGCTTGGGTGGCAGTCTGCAGCGCCTGCAGCCAATGCTTAATGCCGGTCTTGCCAGCATTGACGGAACGCAATTGACCGTCCCCACACGGCATCGGCTCATGCTTCGCATGGTCGCATCCGCATTCGACGACTACCTCGCTGGCGTGGAAAATCGCCATAGCAAGGCGGTGTGAGCTAAGCGTTGTAATCCGAGCATTGACCCTGCAAAGACGATCTGGCAACAGTGCCAGGATTATGGAACATCGCGCGCGGGCCGTAGTAGCTCTGCTCACCACTATGCTCATCTGGGGCACGTCTGCCGTCTTTATGCGCACGACGGCGCTAGCCCTGGCACCGGAAAATGCGTTGGCATTGCGTTATGGTCTGCTTGTGCTCTTGGTTGTGCCAGGACTGCTGATCACCGGTGCCTGGCGCATCGCACAAGAACACTGGTTACGCTTGGTGCTCACGGGTGCAGGCATGTTTGGTTCCGCATGGTTTGCGATACAGGGGTTCGCGCGCGTTGCAGCGGGCCTTGGGACGATTGTTTCCATGGTCGAGCCGATTATAATTGCAGTGCTCTTCTGGGCAATCCTGCGTGAAGCCCTGTCGGCGCGAATTTGGGCGGGGCTATTCGTATCGATGATAGGTGCGGCCGTGCTGTTCTGGCCCGACATTACAGCCTCCACCGCAAACCCGGTTGATCCTTTGGGTATCCTCTATCTCCTGGCTGCTCCCACAAGCTGGGCGATCTATACCATCGGCGCAAAACCACTGCTTTCCCACTATTCTGCCTTTGCCATCACCGGATGGTCGATGTTGCTTTCGGCACCGCTGATTTTGCTCATGGCCAGTAAGCCCTACGCTGAACTCATTTCCACCGTGACGCCGCGAACCTGGGCCGAACTCGCTTTCCTCGCCGCCTTCAACTCGCTTCTGGGTGCAGTTCTTTGGAGCTACGGAACCCGGCACTTACCGGGTGCCGTGGTGGGATCATTTCTCTATCTTCTTCCCGTGATTGCAGTGACAGCCGGATTTCTCATTCTCGGCGAACCCATTACGCCCTGGCTTGTAGCGGGCGGTGCCATCATGTTGTCAGGCGTTGCAATTGCGCAATCGCGTCAACAACCACGCGAGGCGACCGCGGGTGACCCATAACTTGCGAGGCATCCTCTATCTGATTGCATCGGTTGCATGTTTCGGGGTGGTAGACGGCCTGAGCAAGATGCTTGTTGAAACCCAGTCTTTCGGTCAAATCGTACTGGCAAGATATGCCATTGCCCTTCCACTCCTGCTTCTCGCCACCGCTCCGGGGAAGTGGAAGGAGTTATTTTATACAGAGATGGTGGGACTGCAAATTATTCGCGGGTTAATTCCCGTCGTAATTGGCGGATCCATGGTGTTTGCCGTCAAGTATCTGCCGCTGGCCGAGGCGACTGTCATACTGTTTGCCGGTCCATTTCTGGTGGTCGCACTTTCCGGGTGGCTGCTGGGAGAGCGCGTCAGTTGGACAAGCTGGATCGGTGTCCTCGTGGGTTTTGTAGCGGTCCTCATCGTCGCGCGCCCCGGTTTTTCCGACGTTTCGAAATATACCGTATTTCCGGCCATTGCCGCCGCATTCTACGCCGCCTTTCAAATTCTGACGCGACATCTCGGAACCTCCGGTGAAAAGCCTGCAACGACATTGGCCTGGACCTTGGTCATTGGAAACCTGATCGGCTTGCCGCTGGCGATTGCAAGCTGGATGCCCCAAACTACAGAAACCTGGTTCCTGTGCTTTTGTCTGGGCATTACCTTTGGCGTGGCCCAGCTTTTCCTGGTCAAGGCTTTTTCCCTTGCACCCGCCAATATCCTGACGCCATTCAGTTACTTCCAGATCCTGTCAGCGGTAGCGTTCGGAGCGTTTGTTTTCCATGATATTCCAGACCAGTGGACACTCTTGGGCATTGCCCTGATAGTGGCCGCAGGGGTCTATGTATTTGGTATAAATTCAATCAGGTCGCGCTGATATCCAACAACTCTCCAGGAGCGAACTAAATGCTGCGCTATAAGTCCATTGCTTGCATGATCTTCTTGTCGTTGCTTGTCTTGAACAGCGCCGCCGTGGCCCGTCCCAGTGCCACGGCATTCTTTGATTGGGCAAATTTAAGTCCTTCCATTGCGCCTGGAACTTTGCTGCGTGCCCAGAAAATGTCCCTGCCGCCATTTTTCCGTGCCAAGGCCTGGCGCATTCTTTACATGACGCGCGACTACGCTGATCGACCGATCGTTTCATCGGGCATGGTCATCCTGTCCGGTTACGCGCCAGCAAACGCCAATGACCGAGGCATTGTTGCGTGGGCCCACCCCACGACGGGTGTTGCACGCAAATGCGCCCCATCCCTGCGCCAGGATCCAACGTCTTCAATCGCTGGCTTCAACGACCTTATTCCCGCTGGCTTTACGATTGCCGCCACTGATTACCCTGGTCTCGCCACCCCCGGTCCCATCGGTTACCTCGTGGGCAAGGGGCAGGGCCAGGCGGTGATCGATTCCGTCCGCGCCGCCCGTCAAATTCCAGAGGTCGGCGGTGGTAATCGCTATGCGCTCTGGGGCTATTCGCAAGGAGGCCATGCCGCACTGTTCGGCGCAAGTCTCGCGGCGCGCTACGCCCCGGAACTCAAATTGGTTGGCGTCGCCGCTGCCGCTGCGCCAACAAGCTTGGGCGATCTCTTGCAGGCCAACATTGGCACGCTTGAGGGGCGAATTCTTGCCGCCATGACCTTGGAATCGTGGAGTGCGAAGTACAATGTCCCGCTGAACACCCTGGTGGATGCCAATGTCGCCAAAGTGGTGGCGGCAGTCGCAGGAAACTGTGTTGATGATCTCGGAGGAAAACTGGACGTTCTGGCGGCACAAAAACCCCTGGTGCAAAAATTTCTCAACTTTGATCCTGCATCGCAACCACCCTGGAATAGCTTCATGCGCGCCAACTCTGTACCAACGTTGCCGCGCGGCGTTCCGGTTTTCTTGGCCCAGGGCAAGTCCGACCAGATCGTGCGGCCAAATGTGACAAACCAGTTTGTGAAATCCCAGTGCGCTGCTGGTGTCGTCGTAAATTATGTTTCGTTGCCTGGAATGGACCACGGTAGAACCGAAAGGGCCAGCAGCGCTCAGGCCGTTGCCTGGATCAAGGATCGCTTCGCCGGAAAGGCTGCACCCAATTCCTGCAACTGAGCGGCGCTACGTTTATTGGCTCTCTATCAGTCGCTCGACCAGGGCCAGCATTCTTTCCGCTGGCGAATTGGCGAAGGCAAAACGCAGGAAATTATCCTGATCCGGGCCGAACATGGAACCGGGCAGGCAGAGAACGTCATATTCGCCAGCCAGCCGCATGGCCACCGATTTTGCCGTTTCACCCTCAAACGGATGTTTGACATAGGCAAAGTAGGCGCCCGAGCTCAACAGCTTGTATTTCAAAACAGGATTGTTGAAGGCTGAAAGCAATGCCGCACGCCGCTCATCCATGAGCATGCGTTTTTCCTGTTTCCAACGCTCCAGGTTTTGCAATCCAAACAGTGCCGCGCGCTGTGATATATGGGGCGCACAAATGGCCATGCAGTCCAGGATTTTTTCCGCTTCTCTCAACACCCGTGGTCCAGCGATAATGGAACCAACGCGGTAGCCCGTCAGTGCGAAAACCTTGGAGAAGCTGTAGAGCTGGATAAAGGTTTCGCTCCAGGCAGGCTCTTCAAACAGCTTGTGTAACGGTTCCGGCTTGGTGCGGAAATCCTTGTAGGTCTCATCAATTATCAGGGCAATGCCGCGCGCGCGTGCAAGCTCGTAGAATTCCGCGATAATTTCTGGTGGATAGATTGCACCCGTCGGGTTGTTGGGCGAACACAGGACGATGGCCCGGGTTTGACCGTCAATGGCCATTGCCGCATCCCGCGCGGCGGGATAGGGCCGCCCTTCGGCAAACGCAGGAATAAGTCGCTTTTCCACACCCACCATGTCCAGCCACATCTGGTGATTAAAGTAATAGGGAGATGGCAGCACCACATTGTCACCCGCCTTCGCCAACGCCATGATAACGGCGCTGAAGGCCTGATTGCAGCCGGAAACAATGGAAACGTTTTCGGCGGAAATGTTACCGCCATAATCTTGGCCCATGTGGTGGGCAAGGGCCTCGCGCAGTTCACCGATGCCGCTGATGTCGGTGTAAAGACTGATAGCCGGATCGTGCGCCAGGCGAGCGATTTCATCTTGCAGGATGTCCGCCGGCGGATAGCTGGGAACCGCCTGGCACAGGTTAAGCAATTCCCGGTTGCGCTCACCGGTTTTCACCCATGTCATGGCTTCGGCAATGGGTGGCGCTTCCACGCCTGCGATGCGGGATGAAACTGTGAATGACATGACGCGCACGATCTCCTATGGAAGAGCCATAATTTACCAAGCTGGCGGAGATGAAGCAGCATGACAAGAGCAATTCGATTTGAAAAAACCGGCGGCCCCGAAGTCATGCAGCTGGTGGACGTGGCTGTGCCAAAACCGGCGGCGGGGGAAGTGCGCGTGCGGCAAACCGCTATTGGCCTGAACTACATCGATACCTACCACCGCTCCGGGCTCTATGCCGTGCCCATGCCAAGCGGCATTGGCCTTGAGGCCGCCGGCGTAGTGGAAGAACTGGGGCAGGGTGTAACCTCCCTCAAGGTTGGTGATCGCATAGCCTATGGCAATGGCCCCATCGGTGCCTATGCGCAGGAACGCAACATTGCCGCCAACAAGGTGGCGAAAATTCCAGCTTCAATCAGCGATGAAACGGCTGCCGCCATGATGCTGAAGGGCATGACCGTGCGCTATCTCGTGCGGGCTACCTACAAGCTCCAGGCTGGCGAAACAATCCTGCTGCACGCCGCAGCAGGCGGCATTGGATTGATCCTGTCGCAATGGGCGAGGGCGATTGGCGCCACGGTCATTGGCACCGTGGGCTCCGATGCCAAGAAGGAAACGGCCCTTGCGCATGGTTGCACCCACGTCATCAACTCGACCACGGAAGACGTTGTCGCCCGGGTCAAGGAACTGACCGGCGGCAAGGGTGTTCCCGTGGTCTACGACGGTGTTGGCCAGGCAACGTTCATGACATCGCTGGATTGCCTCAAGCCGCGCGGGCTGCTTGTGAGCTTTGGCAACGCGTCAGGTCCTGTCAAAGCTTTTGAACTCAGCATGCTTGCCAGCAGGGGCTCCCTGTACGTCACCCGCCCAACACTCATGGCCTACGTGGCCACCGAAGCCGAGTTGAACGAAACGACAAATGACCTCATCGACATCGTGGCCTCGGGCAAAGTCACCATACCCATCAACCAGCGCTATGCTCTGTCTGATGCGGTGAAGGCCCACACCGACCTCGAGCAGCGCAAGACAACAGGCACAACGGTACTGCTGCCCTAGTTCGCCAGTTGTGCCTTGCGGCTGGCAATGACCTGGTCGGCCGCGCGCCCGGAAAGTTCTGCCATGTGGTCGTGGCCGAAGGTGAAGGTGCCCACTCCGGATGTTGCCGACCTGAGCTCGATGATCAGCGAACCAATTTCAGACTCCGGCAAATGGGCTTTCACCGTGTCCCACCCATCCCAGCCTTCGCGCCCGTCAAAGCCCAGCAATTGGCCGCGGTGGCCGGTCACGATCTGGTTCACGCGCGATGTGGCATCACTCGGCACGTGAATATCCACAGCCACGATGGGTTCGAGCAGTACCGGCGCACATTGCGGCATGCCCTCGCTCATGGCGAGGCGCGCGGCAAGCTTGAAGGCCATTTCTGACGAATCCACGTCATGATAGGAGCCTTCCGAGAGATTGACGTTGAAGTCCACCACGGCAAATCCAAGCGGCCCTTGCACCATCCACTCGCGCACTCCCAGTTCCACCGCCGGAATGTATTGCTTGGGAACAACGCCTCCGGTGATCGTATCGCTGAACACAAAGCCGCTGCCGCGCGGCAGGGGACTGATTTCCACCACGACGTCGCCGTATTGCCCGTGGCCGCCCGATTGCTTCTTGTGGCGGCCCCGCAGCTGCACGGATTTCTTGATGGTTTCGAGATATCCAATGCGCCGGGGCTGGGTCTTGGCATGCACACCGAATTTTCCCTGCAGGCGCTCCAGCGCCACCCGCAAGTGCACCTCGCCCTGTCCCCACAGAACCATTTCATGGGTGGTGGCATTGTGCTCGAGGGCAAGGGTTGGGTCTTCCTCGATGAGCTTGGCAATGGAAGACGTAAGTTTCACCTCGTCCTTGCGATCGGTCACCGATATGGCAACGCCGTACACGGCAGGTGTCGGGCTCGCAGCCCTCAGTTGCTTGCAGGCGCCCTTGTTGGTTGAAATCGTTTCGCCCGTATTGATCTTATCCAGGCGTCCCAGCGCCACCGTATCCCCCAGGGTGGCTTTCGAAAGTTTGGATGGTGTTGCCCCCAGCATGGCAAAAACCCCCGCCACGCGCGCTTCCTGGCCGTGCGCGCCATATAAGACGACGCCATCGGCCAATTCGCCGCTCAGGATCCGCGCAATGGACAGCTTTCCACCATGGGCCGTGTGAAAGGTCTTTAAAATTTGCGCCGTTGTGCCAGTGCCCCTGAGCCCCAGGCGATCAACCGTATGCTCAATCGTCGGGGCCTCATGGCGCAGCGCTTTCAGCAGGCGGCCAATGCCATTGCCATGCTCGGCGGAGCCGAACAGTACAGGAGTCACCAGCCCCTCAGCCAGTTCCCGCGCCAGGTCGGCAAATACCCGGTCGCGCGGCGGTTCCATGTCAGACAGCAGCTGCTCCATCAACTCATCGTCATGATCGGCCAGCTTTTCGAGCATGGCAAAGCGCTCGGCCTTTTCCTCCGGCTTCATGTCACCTGGAATTTCAATCACCTCGCTTTCAGCATGTTCGCGGTAGACAAAACCGCGCTCCAGCGCCAGATCGACAAAGCCTGACACCACCCCATTTTTCAAGATCGGCAACTGCCGCAGGATCAAGGGCTTGCTGCTAGCGGGCTGGAGGAAGCCTAAAACGTCGTGGGGTGAAGTGGTTGAATGGTCAATCTTGTTGATGAAAACAATGCGCGGCATGGATAATTCATCGAGGCGCTTGAGAATGAGCTGCAGGGCCGGCACCTTCTTTTCATCGGCCTCGCACACAACGACAGCCACGTCGCACCCAATGAGGGCGGAGGCCATGTCCTGGTTGAATTCTATGGAACCGGGCAGGTCAAGGAAGGTGTAGCGTTCGCCCAGGTATTCAGTGGTGGCCACATTGAGCTCAACGCTCATGCCATGTGCCCGCGCTTCCGGTGAAGCATCGCCAATCGTTGATTTTTCGGAGATTTTTCCCTGTCGGGGGGTTGAGCCATTGCGAAACAGGATGGCTTCGAGGAGTGTCGTCTTGCCGCTGAGATAGGGGCCCACCAATGCAACACACCGTGAGCCCGATGATCTTCTGCCCGAGTTGGTGTCCATGTTCAAATGCTCCCATGTTGGTCAAGGAAGCGTCCGTTACGCGGGGTTGAAACCCCGTCTTTGGGCGGTTCCGACCACCACATGCTTGCGCTAATTCACCTGCTTGGCAAGGGGGGTAAATTATTGTTTAGATTGAAGGCATGAACAGCCCCCCTGCATTCCAGCAGAAAATTTATGAAATGCTGATGGAAAGCCAATACTGGCCGCCAGACCAGATGCTTGCATACCAACGCAGCCAACTCACACAACTACTTCGACATGCCAAGGCGACTGTACCCTTCTATAAATCGCGGCTTAATCCGGTTTTCAAGAAAGACGGAACCATTGATTGGAGCAGGTGGGATGAAATCCCAATTGTGAAGCGCTCCGAAGTGGCTGCAAACTTTAAAACACTTCAATCATCCAGATTGCCTCCTGGCCACCTTGCTACATCAACAGTTTCTACATCCGGTTCAACAGGACTACCAATCAAAGTGACGTTTAATAATATAATGGGAATGGCTTGCGTGGCCAATGATTGGAGATCACATCGATGGTGGGGACTGGATTGGGCCCAGCCATTAGTTTTTTGGCAAGGTTCGCTGAAAGACGGATGGGAGGAAAAGGCGACCACTAATCGCGGGTCTTGGGGTTATCCCGGAGAAGCTAACTCTAAACTGGGAGAAAGTTATGTTTTTGAACGCAACTCGCCAATTGAAGCTCTACTCAGCCATTTAAGAAAAACTCAGGCTAAATATCTTTATACGCAAGCAAACT
>JANMKJ010000167.1:0-17393 GCA_031371945.1 Rhodobiaceae bacterium | reverse complement strand
CGCTGATTTGATGGACAAATCTGCTTACGACAAATTCGTCGCCACACTTTAAGGAAGCCTTTTCTCATGACGCGCCAAACCCTATCCGAACTTGAACCCGGCTCAAACTTTATCCGACGCCACATAGGCCCCAGTGACACTGAAACTTCTGACATGTTGCGGGAGGTTGGCGCCAAGTCGCTGGAAGATTTTATCAGCAAGGTCGTGCCTGAAAAAATCCGCATCGCAAAGCCCTTGGATCTGCCAAAGGCCAAGGCCGAACGGACCGCACTTTCATACCTGCGCAAAATGGCGGATCGCAATGAAGTGTTCGTATCGATGATTGGCATGGGTTACTACGGCACAGTCACGCCAAAAGTAATTCTCCGCAACGTGTTGGAAAATCCCGGCTGGTACACAGCCTACACGCCCTACCAAGCGGAAGTGAGCCAGGGCCGCCTCGAGGCCCTGCTCAATTTCCAGCAGGTCATTATCGACCTTACCGGGCTTGAGCTTGCCAATGCCTCATTGCTGGATGAGGCAACCGCTGCCGCCGAAGCCATGGCCATGGCCAGGCGCGTCGTCAAAACCTCGGCCAACACTTTCTTCGTAGACCAGGATACGCACCCGCAAACCATCGGTGTCATCCAAACCCGGGCCCGCGCCTTTGGTTATGACGTTGTCGTAGGCGATCCCGCCAAGGACCTGAAACCCGAGTCAGTCTTTGCCGCATTGCTGTCCTACCCGGGCTCATCTGGTGAAGTGCGTGATTACCGCGCCATCATCAGCAAACTCCACGGTGCTGGCGCCCTGGCTGTCATGGCAACTGACCTGTTGGCACTTGCCGTCCTTGCCTCACCCGGTGAACTGGGTGCCGATATCGCCATTGGCTCAGCCCAGCGCTTTGGCGTGCCCATGGGTTACGGTGGACCCCATGCTGCATTCTTTGCGACCCGCGAAGAATACAAGCGCGCCATGCCCGGCCGTATTATTGGTGTTTCTATTGACGCTGAAGGCCACCGGGCCCTGCGCATGGCCATGCAAACCCGCGAGCAACACATTCGCCGCGAAAAAGCGACGAGCAACATCTGCACCGCACAGGTGCTCCTCTCGATCATTGCGTCCATGTTCGCGGTTTACAATGGCCCAACAGGCATCCGCAAAATGGCGGAGCGCACCCACCGCATGGCGGAAATATTCGCAGCAGCCGTCACCAGCTTTGGCTACGAGGTGAAGACCAAGGCCTTCTTTGACACCGTCACGGTCCACGTTCCCGGCCGCGCCCATACCCTGTTTGCGAGGGCCAAGGAAAAGCGCATCAACCTGCGCTTTGTCGATGCGGACCATTTGGGAATGAGTTTCGATCAATCCACCAGGCGCGAGGAACTGAACCGCTTGCTGACCGTGTTCAAGACTGACGCCTCCGTCAACCTTGATGCCATCGACAAGGGCACCAGGGAAACCATCCCCAAGTCCCTCGTGCGCACCTCCAGCTATCTCACCCACCCCGTGTTTGAGATGTACCACTCCGAAACGGAAATGCTGCGCTATTTGCGCCATTTGCAGGCCAAGGACGTGGCCCTCGATCGTTCCATGATTGCCCTGGGTTCGTGCACCATGAAGCTTAATGCCACGACCGAAATGATCCCGGTGACATGGCGTGGCTTTTCATTGCTGCACCCCTTTGCGCCGCTGGAACAAACCCAGGGTTATCAGCAGCTCTTCGAAGAGCTTGAAGCCATGCTGGCGGAAATTACCGGGTTTGATGCGGTATCCCTGCAACCCAACGCGGGAAGCCAGGGCGAGTACGCAGGCCTATTGGCCATTGCCGGCTACCATGCAGCACGCGGTGAAGCCCACCGTGATATCTGCCTCATCCCCATTTCCGCCCACGGCACCAACCCTGCCTCCGCCGTCATGGCCGGCATGAAGGTTGTCGTGGTGGCCTGTGATGAATTGGGCAATGTGGAAGTAGAAGACCTCAAGGCCAAGGCGCACGCCCATCGGGAAAACCTTGCGGCCCTGATGATCACCTATCCCTCAACCCATGGCGTATTCGAGGTTGCCATCAAGGATATCTGTGCGGCCGTGCATGCCAATGGCGGGCAGGTCTATCTTGATGGGGCCAACCTCAACGCCCAGGTGGGTGTTACCCGTCCCGCCGAACTGGGGGCAGACGTATGCCACATGAACCTGCACAAGACATTCTGCATTCCCCATGGCGGCGGCGGGCCAGGCGTGGGACCGATAGGCGTGAAGGCTCACCTAGCACCATTCCTGCCTGGCCATAGCGTAGTGGATGGCGTAAATCCTGCTGCAGGGCGGGACCAGTCGCAGGGGGCTGTTTCGGCAGCACCCTGGGGTTCGGCATCCATACTGCCCATCTCATGGACCTACATCGCCATGATGGGTGGTGCTGGTTTGCGCCAGGCCACCATAATGGCCATCCTCAACGCGAACTACATGGCCAAGCGGTTGAACCCGCATTTCCCGGTGCTCTATACCGGCCCCGGTGGCTTTGTGGCGCATGAATGCATCATTGACCTCCGCTGGCTCAAGGAGCGCACGGGCCTGAGCGTGGAAGACGTGGCCAAACGATTGGTGGACTATGGCTTCCATGCCCCCACGATGTCGTTCCCCGTGGTCGATACGCTGATGATCGAACCAACGGAGTCCGAGTGCAAGCGTGAGCTCGACCGTTTCTGCGATGCCATGATCGAAATCCGCAAGGAGATCGCCGAGGTGGAGGAGGGCAAGGCCGACAAGCTCGACAACGTACTGAAGAACGCGCCCCACACCCACAGGCTGCTGTTGGTGGATTGGAAGCATCCCTACTCAAAGGAAAAAGCCTTCTTCCCGCTCAAGGGCTACGCCAATGACAAGTACTGGCCACCGGTGGCCCGTGTCGACAATGTTTTTGGTGACCGCAATCTCGTTTGCAGCTGCCCGCCCATGGCAAATTACATGGAAGCGGCTGAGTAGGCAGAATTGACAAACTCTCCAATTCTGACTAGTCTGACTAGTCAGAATTGGAGAAACCATGAATTATCATTCACGCGTGTGGTCGTTGCAGGAGGCAAAAGCCAAATTTAGTGAAGTTGTGAAACGGGCCCAGACAGAAGGACCTCAAACCGTTACCGTGCATGGCAAGTTCGCGGTTCTAATCACAAATCAACCTGCACAGGAATTCATGGCACCTCCAGTGGATGACATAATAGCGGCGTTCCAAAAATGCCCGTTGACTGATTTTGAAATCCCGCGAATTAGAACCAAGGGTGGATTCAGGGATGTTGACCTGTGACAGGTTGGCTGCTGGATACGAATATTATTTCAGAAATCAGAAAGCCACGGCCAAGCAAACTGGTCCTGGATTGGATGCGCAAGACGGGAAGTGCCAATTTGTTTCTGTCAGAAATATCCCTTGCCGAAATCCGCTTCGGTATCGAAATGCAAAATGATCCGGACATGCGGGCAAGGCTCACAATCTGGCTCGACACATCGGTAAGGCCCTTGTTTGAGGGGAGGGTGGTCAATGTGAATGAAGACGTTCTGCTTCAGTGGCGCCTACTGGGAAAAACCCTGTCGAAACAGAAGCGCACTGTTCCCGAGCCGGATTTACTTGTTTGCGCTGTGGCCCGACATTATCGTTTGAAGATTGCCAGCCGCGATGAGGGCCACATGAAAGCAAGTGGCGTCCCCATCCTGAATCCGTGGACGGGTGAACGTTTTAATGGAGCGTGATTTAGTTCAACCGGGTCTTCACCGCAGCAATTGACTCGTCAACCAGCTTCACACCCTTGGCACCTTGCACCGCCGCGCCCACCAGCTTTGTGGCAGCAGCGATGGCAGCGTCGGTTGCCACGGTGCGAACTTCCTTCACCGCGGCAGCCTCGGCCTGCGCAATTTTTTGCGCGGCCTGCTTGGTACGGCGTTCAATGGTTTCGGCGAGCTTCTTGCGGGTTTCAACCGAATAGAATTCGGCTTCGACCTTGGCCTGCGCTACGATATTTGCGGCGTCTTTTTCTGCTTCAACGCGCTTCTTCTGGTATTCGGCCAGCAGTGCCTGGGCCTCTTCGCGCAGTTTCTTGGCTTCCGCCAATTCACGGCCGATTTTATCGGCGCGCTCATCCAGCATCTTGGCAACCATGCCAGGCACCTTGAGATAGATGGCAAGTGCTACAAAAAGCACAAAGGCAACGGCAACCCAGGTCTCAGCTTGATGCAACATTTGCGGGCTCCTACTTGCCTAAATTCTTGGGTACAGCAGCGGCCGCATCGGCCTTGGTAACCTTGGCGCCGGTCAATTGCTGGACGATTTGGGTAGCAATCTCCGCCGCCATGGCGCCTACATCCTGCAAGGCCTTGTCGCGGGAAGCGGCAACCTTCTTCTCGGCCGTGGCAATCTTGGTGCCCAATGCGGCGTCAAGCTTGGCCCGTTCAGCCTCGATTTCAACATTCAGGGCATTGCGGTTTTCCGTGGCAATGGCATTGGCCTTGGCCTTTGCATCGGCAAGGGCCGCTTCGTAAGCCTTTACCGCATTCTCGGTTTCAACCTTCAGCTTCTGCGCACTCGCCAGGTCGCCATCAATGGTGGATTTGCGCAGTGCTATGACCCCGCCCGTGCGTGGTATGGCCACGCGCGAGATGACGAAATAGAGCGCAAAAAACGTAACGGCCAGCCAGAAAAGCTGTGGTGGCCAAGTCGACATATCAAGCTGCGGCATGGGCAGACCCTATCGGAAAATTTGAGCGGCGCCACCCCGTGCAGCGCCGGCCCGAGGTCGGATGCTGTTCGAAATCAACCGAACAGAATGAGCATGGCAACGGCAAAGCCAATAAGGCCCGTTGCTTCAGCGAATGCAAATCCAAGGAACAACGTACCGCGCTGGCTGGCGGCAGCGGCTGGGTTGCGAAGCGCACCGGCCAGATAGTTTCCGAAGATCGTGCCGATACCGATACCGGCACCGCCAAGGGCAACTGCCGCAATACCTGCACCGATCATTTTTGCTGCTTCTACGTCCATTTTATTTCTCCTGTGGAATGGATGGGGTTAGTTAGTGGTCAACATGCATGGCATCGTTCAGATACATGCAGGTCAAAAGTGCAAATACATAGGCCTGTAGGGCGGCTACAAGCAGTTCAAGTCCCATGAGGCCGACCATGGCAACAAGCGGCAGCCAGCCGGCGGTGACACCAAGCATGACAACAAATCCGGCCATGACCTTGAGCATCATGTGGCCCGCCATCATGTTGGCAAACAAGCGGATGGACAGGCTCATCGGCCGAATGAAGTAGGATACGATTTCAATCAGCACCACCAGCGGCAAAAGCAACGCCGGAACACCTGAGGGCACGAACAGTTTCAGATAGCCAAAGCCATTGCGGATAAATCCGATGATGGTGGCACCAATGAAAACCACCAGGGCCAGCGCCAGTGTTATCACGATGTGGCTGGTGACCGTGAACGAGTAGGGGATAAGACCCAGTACGTTGGCAAACAGAATGAACACAAACAGCGTCAGGACGAATGGAAAATAGGTGCGCGCATTTTCGTGCAGCACTTCATGGGTCATGTTGTCCACGACTTCGTAAATGCTCTCGGCAACCGACTGCAATCGCGTGGGAATCAGGTTACGTGGTGCAAGGAAGAACAAAAGCGAAGCGCAGATGGTGGCAATACAGGCCCAAAGTGCCGAGTTTGTGAAAGAAATATCCACTCCGCCTATGTGCAGCGGCACCAACCGTTCAATAATGAACTGGTGGATGGGATCGATAATCTTTTCGCCATGCTCAGCTGTTGCCACGTTCAGTCCTCATCATCATCGGGCTTGACGGACGGGGGCATAGGGCCCTTGCCGCCAAGTAATTCTTCCGCCTGCTTGCTACGCGAGAGTCGCATAACATTAACAACACCGGCAGCCAATCCAAGCGGCATCAGTGCCAACATGATCCAGGGGGCGGTGCCGAGATATTTATCAGCCGCCCATCCCAGAGCCATGCACACCAGAAGGCCCACGAGCAATTCGCTAACCGCCCGCATTGCAAGACCAGCCGCCGATCCTTCCTGATTACCTTCATCAGGACCACCGCGCCGTTCTTGCTGGGTTTTATCTAGCTTTTCGCCGAGGTCCTTGAGGCGGTCCGAGTCTTTCATCTTCCCACCCAAATAACGCGTTTAAAGCAGCAAATACCACCCCTTGAAATCGAGCGCACCATAGTTGCGGTGCCAAATTGTGTCAAGAAATGGATACGGGTGTTAAGACTCTGTATTGGTTGACATTTATAGCCCTTATGGGCGATGCGTCGAAAAGTCCGCAAGGATTTGCTAAGAGCCATTTGATTCTGCCAGGGAGATTATCTGATGCGGGCCGTCCTTTATGAAAGTTTTTCCACGCCGCCCACGCTGGTGACGGTGAAAGATCCCACGCCGGAAAATCATGGCGTTGTGGTCAAGGTCCTGGCCACCGGTGTTTGCCGCAGTGATTGGCACGGCTGGGTTGGCCATGATCCCGATATCGTGCTGCCCCATGTACCGGGTCACGAACTGGCGGGAACCATTGAAGCGGTTGGCAAGGATGTCACCAAATGGAAGCGGGGAGACCGGGTAACGGTACCCTTCGTTGGTGGCTGCGGATCATGCCCGCAATGCAGTTCCGGCAATCATCAGATCTGCGATGTTCAATTCCAGCCGGGTTTTACCCATTGGGGCTCGTTCGCTGAATATGTTTCGCTCCACTATGCCGACGTGAATTTGGTAAAACTGCCGGAGAGCCTGGATTTTGTCACGGCGGCCAGCCTCGGATGCCGTTTTGTAACATCGTTTCGCGCCGTCGTTGACCAGGGCCGGGTTACGGGTGGGCAATGGGTCGCGGTGCACGGCTGTGGCGGAGTAGGGCTTTCCGCCATCATGATCGCAAGCGCCTTGGGGGCCAATGTGGTGGCAATTGACATCGCCGACGACAAATTGGCTTTGGCAAAGTCCCTGGGTGCCATTGCAACGATCAATTCGGTCAAGGAACCCCGTGTCGTGGCGGCCGTCAAGGCTGTCACCAACGGTGGGGCGCACGTCTCAATCGATGCGCTTGGCCATCCGCAGACCTGTTTCAATTCGATCAGCAACCTGAGAAAACGCGGCCGCCACATCCAGGTGGGGTTGATGCTGGGCGACAACAGCTCTCCCAAGGTTCCCATGGCCAGGATCATTGCCCATGAACTCGAGATTTACGGCAGTCATGGCATGCAAGCCCACCGCTATGACGCCATGTTTGCGATGATTGAAGCGGGAACGCTGAAACCGGAGAAACTGGTCGGTAAAACCATCAACCTTGAACAGTCCATAGCGGCTTTGATGGCCATGGATCGCTTTGAAAATACCGGGGTGACGGTGATAACGGAGTTCTAGGACTTGGATTTACCGGCTGAAAAGGTCGTAGTCCTTGCCGTTGGTCCATTCGGTTTTGAAGCTGTTATCTTCAACTTTCGATAGAACCTGCACGTCAATGCCGATCTCACCCATCGCATAAGCCGCATCGATGGCGGCATCAATGGCATCCTGGCGGGAAGAGTAGGGACCGTAGTTCTTGTCCTTAAAGCTAATCTTCCATTCATTATTTTCGAGGATAATGAAATATTGTTCACTTGCCATGCGAAGTATCCCGTTTGATGCAGTCCAACTACACAGAATAGTGAAATGAGTAGGCTTAAAATAACTTACCCGCCGGAACTGTTACCAAAGGCAGATGAGCCTGAAACGGCCCAAGTGGTGATTTGCCAACCACCACAGGGACCGAAATTGTCGCGACGCGAACAACCTTTACAATAGATTACCAGCAGACCTTCCGTTTTTTCCACACCCACACATAGTGGTGATGGTACCAAACTCTCACCTTGACACGTTTCCAGCGGCAGTGATGTCCGCCCGAGCCCAAATAGATGTGGATGCCAGCTTCTGCTGGTTTAGGTGCTGCCGTGCCCATCGAAAAGGCCACAACGGCTGCTGCTGCAAGAGTAATAAGGATGCGATGTTTCATAGTATGACCCTTCGCTGGTTTGACTAAAGGCAACCCCCACGCCGCTCACTATATACCAAATCCTTGCCTGCTCAACAGCCAGTCGATCACAAGATGTGGAGATCGTGCAGATGTTTCCGCAAATTTGCGGGCGAGGTGAAATGGTGGGCATTCATCCCGACAGATTTGGCACCCTGGACATTCGTGAGGCTATCATCAATGAACAGGCATTCAGAAGCGCTGAGGCCATTGCGGGATAGCAGTACAGCGTAGATGGCCGGATCCGGTTTTATGAGCTTTTCGTCACCTGAAACGACAATATCGCGGAATTTCTCAAGAAACGGAAAGCGCAAGCGGGTTTCGCGAAACTTGTCTCCATTCCAGTTGGTGATGGCATAAAGTGCAGCGCCCTTGTCTTCCAATTCACCTAGGATGGCGACCGTTCCGTCAATGGCATGGGGCAGCGTTTCGTGCCATCGCGTGTCAAAGGCGGAAATTGCCTCCGCGTGCTGCGGAAATTCCGCTGCGAGCAGCTCCACAGCTTCCGCAAAGCTGCGGCCGCGATCCTGTTCCAGGTTCCAGTCATTGTTGCAGACATGGGCCAGGAACCACTCCATTTCCGCTTCCGTGTCAAAATACTGCGTATAGAGGAAACGCGGGTCCCACCTGAGCAGCACATTGCCAAGGTCAAAAACAATGTTCACGGTTGCGGCTCGAGATTTTGCAGCAGCGGTGCGTACATCATGATCGCATGGTTCTCCGTGATGAATTCTTCCGCCATTTCAGTACCTGTCTCCAAGTCCCGCCGTTGCCGGAAAAGGACGTTGTGCCTGCTGTAGCCACCCCACCATTCGGTGCGGATGGCGTGGTCCCGTTCCACCACCCGGTAGGAATAGCGCGGCGGGGCATCGGCCCGCCATTCACCCACCAGAAAGTCTCCGTCAATGCGCAGCCGCAACTGGTAGGAATTCGCCGTCGTGTTCGTAATTTGCAGGTCAATGTAATTGTAGGAACACGTGGCACCCGACGCGAAGGGTTGGGTGCGGCTTTCATCCGGAAACACATCAAATCCATGGCGCCAGCGTTCCGTAATGGAAAGTTCCGAGTGCAGCGCCATCCAATAGATCATGTTGGTCATTTGGCACAGCCCACCGCCCATGCCTTCCGCCACGCTGCCATTGCGCAATACCATTCCGACTTTGAAACCGCGCCTTGCCGACGGCTTCCCGACCAATCGCCAAAACGAGAATGTTTCTCCCGGCTTTAAAATCAAGCCATCGATACAGGAAGCCGCAACCTTCAAACTGGCGGCCTTGTTGTGCTGCAGCCACATGTCGACTCCCTTGAGCGGGCGCAAAAGCGGTGTGCGATGATTGGCATGGGCAAATGGCAGGTTTTCAGAGGCGCGCCGCACAGCATACACCTTTGCAGATGTGTACCAGCTGATCCGGCGTTTGGTAATGAACCATGCCTTGCCCAGCGCCATGCGCAGTGGCGAACGGACGAGTGGCTTGGGAAGTGGCTTTACCATCTATTGTCTCCGTGAGTTGCCCCCTCACGTGTGTTATGATCAGCTGGCCTCAGCCATGGCTTCCGCTTCGGCAAGATTGACCGATACGAGCTGCGAAACACCACGTTCCATCATCGTCACGCCAAACAGCCGGTGCATGCGCGCCATGGTGAGCTCATGGTGGGTAATGATGAGGAAGCGGGTTTCGGTGCGTTCCAGCATCGCATCCAGCAAGTTACAAAACCGCTCGACATTGTGGTCATCCAGAGGCGCATCAACCTCGTCGAGCACGCAGATGGGCGAGGGGTTGGTCAGGAATACGGCGAATATCAAGGCAAGTGCTGTCAGCGTTTGCTCGCCACCCGACAGGAGCGACAGAACCGTTGGCTTCTTGCCCGGCGGATTGGCCATGATTTCAAGGCCTGCTTCAAGCGGATCATCAGATTCAATGAGTTGCAGCTCGGCTTTGCCGCCACCAAACAATGTGGTGAACAGTTCGCCGAATTTCTCATTTACCGTGCCAAAGGCATCCAGCAACCGTTGGCGGCCCTCCCGGTTAAGGCTGGCAATACCGCCGCGCAGTTTGTTGATGGCCTGCACCAGATCGTCGCGTTCCTTGATCAGGGTGGCAAGTTGTGTGGCCACCGCTTCCGCTTCCTCATCCGCCCGCAGGTTTACACCTCCCAAGCGCTCCCTGTCTTCGCGCAAGGACGCAAGTTTGCGTTCAATCTGCTCGGCCGGTTCGATCTTGTCGGCATCAAGGCCGGCATTGGCGATGATGTCAGCCGGTTCGCACTGCAGGGTCTCGGCAATGCGCTGTTCGCATTCCACATGCCGCTGCCTGGAGGACTCCAGCCGCGCACCCAGCCTGGCGTGGTCCTCGCGGGAGGTGGCAGCCAGTTCCTGGACCTCGCGTAAAATGACATCAGCCGCGCGAACGGCGTTCTCAGCTGAGGCCAGCGCGTCCGCTGCGTCCCTGCGCTCGGTTTCAGCCTGTTGCAAGGTATTCATCAGCCGGTGCCGCTTGTCTGCCAAAATCTGTGGCATGGTGGAAAGCTCGGCAATGGCTTGCCGGGTTTCTTCCGCCCGCTTGGTGAGGTGGGCAATCTGGTCGGTGGCGCGCTTGGCGCGTTCGCTCCATTGCGTCATCTCGCCTGCAATTGCCGCAATGCGCTCGGCCCGCAACTTGGCCTCCCGTTCAAGTCCGTCGTGCCTGGCACGGGCCTCCGCATAGGCTGCCCTTTCGCGGTTCACCGCATCCTTCAACTGGGCAACGTCCTGCTGGGGTCCCTCAAGTGCCGGCAAGGAATTCATTTCAGCAAGGCTTGCCTCATGGCTGCCCCGGGCTTCATCAAGCGACTGGGTGATGCGTCGCAAGCCCTCATCAAGTGCACTTGTTTGCGCCAGTTGTTCTGCCACCTGCCGCTCGTGCCGTGCCAGGGCCTGGCGGGCCACATCAACGGCTGCCGTTGCCGCGCGCCACGATTCGCGCTTTTCACGCTCGGCCTTTGCCCCCACTTCCACTGCTGATTTGCCAACTTCAAATTTCTGGCGCGCTTCGTCTGCCACCGCAACGGCTTCATGCATTTCGACTTCAAGGAGAGTGAGCCGATTGCGCTCCGCCAATCGCTTGGCCGCAGCACTTGGTGCATCCGCCGCCGACGTATAGCCATCCCAACGCCATACATCGCCCTCGCGCGATACCAGACACTGGCCGGGTCTGAGTTGCGGCTGCAACGCTGGCCCCACTGCTTTCGAAACCACACCAATATGTGAAAGACGCCGTGCAAGTGATTGAGGTCCTTGAACAAAACTTGATAGCGGCTGGGCATCACCAGGTAGCGTGATAGTGTCATCAAGCGGTGGCAGGCCGCGCCAGTGTGTTGGCGCTCCCTCGTCGCTGGAGGCGTCGATGTCATCACCCAGGGCAGCGCCAAGGGCAGCCTCAAAACCACGCTCAACTCGCAACTGGTCAACCAGTGCCGGCCACAAGTCATCACTTCCGGCCTTCAGCAAATTCATCAGTGTACGGACTTCTGTCTGCAGTCTTTCACCTTTACGGCGTGCATCGTCGTAGGCGGCGCGGGTATCCGTTTCAACCTGCCGGGCCACGCGCAAGGCAACTTCGGCATGAGTGGCTGCTGCCTCATTTGAGGAAGCAACGGCCAGTGCCGCTTCAACAGCGGCCACCAGTGTTGGGCCATCGCCAGTACCGCCCATCTGCGCCAGGATAGACTCGCGCTTGGCGGCCGTTGCCTGTGCATCGTTTTCAAGCCTGGCAATGCGTTGTTTCTGGTCTTCAATGCTGCGCCCAATGGCATTGCGCCGCGCCGTCAGTTCTGAAAGCTGGGCGCTGGCAAGATCGGCAGCTTCCTGGGCTCCCGCAAGGGCCCCGGCAACGCTTTGCAGAACCCGTGCCGCCTCGGCCCGCAACTCGCCGTCATTGCCAAGTGCGGACTTGAGATTTGTATCTTCCTCAAGAAGTCGCGCAATGACGCCATCCGTATCGCCAAGCAGTTCCTGTTCCCGCGCCAGGTCGGCTTCGGTTTGCCCAAGCCGCTGGTCCAACTCCTTGCGCCGCGCTTCAACCCGGCGTTCTTCCTCGTCCAGGTTGTTGCGCTCAAGTGCGACGCGCTGCAATACGGCTGCCCGGATGGTTTCCTGCTCGCGCAGCGCTGGCAGCTTTTCGCCCAGTTCATCGCGCGCCCGCAATTTTTCTGAAGCCGAACGCGTATGCTCGGCGAGCACCCGGGTTGCCTCATCCAGGGCAGCGACGTCGCGTCTGGCATGCTCGGTTGCATCTTTCCACGCCATGTACAGCGAGGCTGCTTCCAGCTTTCGAATGTCAGCGGATATCTGTTTGTATTTCTGGGCCTGTCGGGCCTGCCGTTTCAAACTGTTGAGCTGGCTTTCCAGCTGTGATGTGACATCTTCCAGCCTGGTCAAGTTTGCTTCGGCAGCCTTGAGCTTCAACTCAGCTTCATGACGCCTGGTATGCAAGCCTGTAATGCCAGCGGCCTCTTCCAGGATCAATCGCCGGGCCTGGGGCTTGGCGTTGATGATTTCAGCAATTTGCCCTTGCCGCACCAGGGCAGGGGACCTGGCACCCGTTGAAACATCCGCAAACAGCAATTGCACATCGCGGGCCCGCATGTCCTTGCCGTTGATGCGGTAGGCAGAGCCCGCTTCGCGTTCGATGCGCCGTGAAATTTCGATGACTTCACTGTCATTGTATTGCGGTGGTGCCGTACGGTCGTCGTTCGACATGGTCACCATGACTTCCGCCATGTTGCGCGACGGACGTTGCGTGGTGCCTGAGAAAATCACGTCATCCATGCCGGACGCCCGCATGGACTTGTAGGAGCTTTCGCCCATGACCCAGCGCAGCGCTTCAAGCAGATTGGATTTGCCGCAGCCATTGGGCCCAACGACACCCGTAAGGCCGGGTTCAATCAAAAGGTCCGTCGGCTCAACAAATGACTTGAATCCCGATAGCCTCAACCGCGTAAATTTCATTCTGCCCTAACCCCGCACGATGGCCGCCCCGCCTCAAACCAGAAGCGGATCAATCTTTGAACGCATGATCTCAATGGTTTTTTCACCGTCCAGCAGTTCCCCATTGATGAAGAACGTGGGAATGCCCGTAACGCCGAATGTCTCCGCCTTCTTGCGCACATCAAGTATGGCCTTGGCCACCGCCTCGTTTTTCAGGCAAGCGTCGAAGGTCTCCTTGGTGAAACCCGCCTGCTGCGCAATCTTGCTCAGGCCCGCCATGGGATCTTGCGTCCATTCAGGCTGGGTTGAAAAGAATATGTCAACCAGCGGGAAGTATTTGTCCTTGGGCGCACACCTTGCCACCATGAATGCGGCAAGGCCTGCATCATTGTGCGGGAACTCGCGGAAAATGAACTTGATCTTCCCGGTATCGATGTATTCCTTCTTCAAGGTCGGGAACACGTCGTTGTGAAACGCGGCGCAATGCGGGCAACTGGCGGAGGCATATTCGATCACGGTCACTTTTGCCGTGTCTGGACCCAAGGTCATATCACCTTCGGCGGGCGCCTCGTTGAGCGCTGCCAGATCAATCGCCAGGGCTTGCGGAGCTGCAAGCGCCAAGCATGCCAGTGCCACTGAACCAAATATGACGTTACGTTTGCTGAGCATTTTCATGAGATTTTCCTACTAGAGTTGGGGATTGGAACCAATTGATTATTTGCCTTGTGGAGAACCGGTATTTTTGGCCAAGGCTCCGGTTCCCAGTTTTTGCAGAGCCAGCCGTAGTTTTTCATCCGAAATCGCCCGAAGCTCACCCGCCAGCCGTGCCTCAGTGTTGTTGTCCAGCGTATTCCCTTTATTATTCAGTGGTTTACGCCTGAGCTCATGGGATTGGACAATTTTGACCGATGTAATGGCGCCATAGCCATAGAACTGGTTGATGCGCTCAATAATGTTATGTGTCTGGTGTTGCAGGTCGAGACTGCGCCCGGCGTCGGCCCGGATAACCAGCGTGCCACCCAGCTTTTGTTCCATTTCGCCAGAACCGCGGGGCCATTTGATTCGCTCTGGCTCACACGTTTGGGAGAGGTTTTGCCCTACGATATCGGGCCAGCGCGACAGCAATTCGCCATAGGCAAAGCCATAACGGGCAAAGCTTGCCTTGGTCAGTTTGTCAAAATGCTTGTCGAGCCGTTCCATGTGAAGTCTATACTGCGTCTAACCAATAGTGCGAATGTATTGAACAAAGACAATGGCAGAACAAGGGCTTCACGAAGATTTGGGCAGAATACTGCTTACCTGGTACGATGCCTGCGGCCGGGACCTGCCGTGGCGGTCAAAGCCTGGAGTAACGGCCAACCCCTATCACGTGTGGCTATCGGAAATCATGCTGCAGCAAACAACCGTTGCCGCCGTTCGCGACTATTATGTGAAATTCCTCAGGCTCTGGCCCCGCGTTGCAGACCTGGCCGCCGCCAGCCAGGACGATGTGCTGCGCGCCTGGGCGGGCCTTGGCTACTACGCCCGCGCCCGAAACCTGCATGCCTGCGCCCGGGCAATTGTGATGGACTGGAATGGCGAGTTCCCGACCACCCAAGCCGAATTGCAAGAGCTGCCGGGCATTGGCCCATACACCTCTGCCGCCATTGCCAGCATCGCCTTCGATCAGCCGCACGCCGCAGTGGACGGGAATGTGGAGCGTGTGATCTCCAGGCTCTATGCCATTGAAACCCCGCTTCCGCTTTCAAAGCCACTCATCAGGGAAAAGGCCCAGGCATTGGTTCCATCACGACGTGCCGGTGATTTTGCCCAGGCCTTCATGGATTTGGGTGCTACCATCTGCACGCCGAGATCACCGAATTGCAACATCTGTCCGTGGGCTGATTATTGTGATGGCCGCAAGCGTGGGATTGCAGCCAGCCTGCCACGCAAATTGCCAAAGGCCAAAATTCCAACCCGTGTGGGAACTGCGTTCTGGGTTGAGCGCAGGGATGGTTACATCATGCTGCGCAGGCGCCCGCAGAAAGGCCTGCTCGGCGGCATGATGGAAGTACCGTCAACGCCGTGGGTGGAAGACCTCCAGCATGAAGCAACGCCCCCCGTGCAAGCCAAGTGGAAAAAACTTTCGGCCACGGTTGAGCACACCTTCACCCATTTCCATCTGCAACTCACAGTCTGGAAAACCACGACCACCAACCAGGACCTGCCTGACGGCGACTACAACTGGGTCCACAAGCGCGATCTTGAGCGTGAGGCGCTTCCCTCACTCATGCGAAAAGTCGTGGCGCTAGCGACGTCCGCCAATCTCGTCGATATGCGCTAACATGTCAGCGGGATCATCAAACACCCGGTAAGCGCCCGACCGTTGCAGTTCGTCCGTGCCATAGCCACCGGACAGGAACCCGATGCCCAGCGCCCGGGCCCTTTGTGCCGCCAGCATGTCCCATATGCTGTCACCCACCACGCAGGCGGTCTCAATTTCGATGCCCAGTCTTTCGGCAGCAGCCAGAAACAGGTCCGGATCAGGCTTTGCATAGGCCACCAGGTCTCGCGTCACCACGGGAACCGTCTTTGGGTCAACGCCAAGGATCTCCAGTACGGGTCCAGCCGTCACCATGCGGCCAGAGGTGGCAATGGCCCAGGGAATTTCATTTTCTGAGAGGTACTTTAAAAGCTCACGGGCGCCAGGTAGCGGCCGGGTCTTGGATGAATGCGCATTGTAATGTGCGGCATGGTGTGCCCGCAACCGCACCAGGACGTCATCGTTGAATTCAACACCGGTTTCCCGCGCCAGGGCCCGGGTGAACAAACCGCCCGACATGCCGATGCGCCGGTGAATGCGCCAGATGGATATATCAATGCCTTCCGATTGCAGCGCACTATGCCACGCCAGAACATGGTCATAAACGCTGTCAACCAATGTTCCATCGAGGTCAAACAGGAAAGATGTAGGCTGGCGGGCTTTCATGGGGGCAATACTCCAATGCGAACGGGGATGGCCTATCGCGTGGCTCGGCCAGACGCAACAGCATTCTCGCAAAGTCAGATCAGCAATTTCTCGACGATGACCGTGTCCATCCACTTGCCATCCAGCTTGCCATGCCTTTCGTAGGTGCCGACTTCGCGAAAGCCGAGCGAAGCACAAAGCTTGCGGCTGGCAATGTTTTCCGGAAATATGCGCGCGACCAATTTCCACCAGCCGCGATCTTTCGCGTCGGTGATCAGGGCTGCCATTGCCGATTTGCCAAACCCACGGCCTCGCCCCGCGCGCGATACATAAACGGAAAATTCCCGCACACCATCGTAGCAGGGCCGGGACCTGTAGGGAAAGGCAACGGCATAGGCCTGAACCAAACCAGCCTCACCCGTTACCCAGATGGGATAATCCTGCTCAAGCCACTTGAGAATGTCGGCAGCCGTCCGATGGCTGGTTTCAAATGTTGCGGTCCGGTCTTCCATGCCCTGGTTGTAGATTGTGGCTATTGCCGCGGCATCGTCGGCCATGGCTTTGCGGGAAAACCGATCGCTCAAGCCGCTGTCCCGAGCTCGGCGCGCAATTGCTGGCGCAGGACATCAATGGGAACCAGCGCCTTGCCCTTGCGCACATGCCAGAACGTCCAGCCGTTGCAAGCCTCGGCTCCCTGCACATAGGCCCCAATCTTGTGAATGGAACCGCTATTGTCCTTGCAGGCAATTGAACCATCGGCCCGGATGCTGGCAGCAACCCGTGCGGTGGGGTCAAGCAGCGTATCGCCTGCCTTCACCAATCCCCGCTCAATCAGTGAGCCGAACGGTATGCGTGGTTCGGCCCGCTTCGGCGTCGTGGTCTTGAGTGCTTCGTCGGAAAGCATTTGCGTATCCGCAATGCGCGCCATGGCACCACTTGCATAATGCTCCTCGCGCTCAATGCCGATGAAGACGCGGCCAAGTTGCTTGGCGGCCGCACCGGTGGTTCCGGTGCCAAAGAATGGATCAAGCACGACATCTCCTGGATTGGTTGAAGAAAGTAGAACACGATGCAGTAAAGTCTCAGGTTTTTGTGTCGGGTGCAGCTTGTCGCCATCGCCGTTTTTCAAGCGTTCTCCACCCGTGCACAGGGGCAGCGTCCAGTCGGAGCGCATCTGCGAGTCATCATTGAAAATTTTCATCGCCTCGTAGTTGAAGGTATATTTGGACGTGGCACTTTTACCGGCCCAGATCATGGTCTCATGGGCATTGGTAAAGCGGCGTCCGCGGAAATTCGGCATGGGATTGGTTTTGCGCCAGATCACATCGTTGAGGATCCAAAAGCCCAGGTCCTGCATTATAGACCCGACACGGAATATGTTGTGGTAGGAGCCGATCACCCAAATCGTGCCGGCGGGCTTCAAGACGCGGCGGCAGGCGGTGAGCCAGCCTTT
>JANMKJ010000470.1:0-7967 GCA_031371945.1 Rhodobiaceae bacterium | reverse complement strand
CTTGGCAGGATAAAGCCCAAGCGATGGGTCTTCTTCAGCCTGTGCAAGACCACTGGCAAACAGTGCTGCAGCACCCGCACCTGCACCAACGAACCTGCGGCGATTGAGGAACAAGTGTTCGGGGGTAACCTGACACTCCGGTATTTCCCAACCCTTTAACCTTTTGATCAGCATCGATGGGCACTCCTTTGATCACATCTTATACGCGAACAGCACGAGGCGCGGCAATTCACGCAGCATCACATTTGGGTCATTGCAAAGCCTGCTCTGCCTCCATGAGGTAATCACGGGTCATCGGCAAGGTATGCACGTCCTTGGTCAGCTGCAGCTGGAAATTCATATGGCTACCATGGCTGAACACCAGTTCGCTGGCGATCAGGTAGAACTCCCACATGCGGCAGAAACGTTCGTCCATCATGGCCGTGATCTTCGAACGGTTGGACTGGAAACGCGTTTCCCAGGCCCGCAAGGTCTTGGCATAATGCAGCCGCAGGATTTCAATGTCGGTAATCCACAGCCGCGAACGCTCAACACTTGCCGTGGCTTCCGACAGGGCCGGAGAATAGCCACCCGGGAAAATGTATTTCCGGATCCACGCTCCGGTCGAACTTGGGCCGCCCTTGCGGCCAATGGAGTGAACTACAGCAACGCCATCGGGCGTAAGCAAATCCCGGATCTTGCTGAAATAGGCATCGTAGTTTGCAACACCCACATGCTCGAACATGCCAACCGATACCACCCGGTCAAAAGTACCGGTCACTTCCCGGTAGTCCCTCAATTCAAAATGCACCCGGTTATCGAGGCCACGCTCGATGGCGCGTTGCTTGGCAAGTGCCAGCTGTTCGGTGGAAAGTGTAACGCCCGTGACTTCAACATCGGCGTGAGCCGCCAGGTAGAGCGCCATGCCGCCCCAGCCGCAACCAATGTCCAACACCCGCTGCCCCGGCTTTAAATCCAGCTTCGAGGCGATATGCCGGAGCTTGTTCTGCTGCGCCTGCTCCAGCGTATCATCCGGGTTCACGTAATAGGCACAGGAATAATTCATGTCCTGATCGAGGAACAGTTTGTAGAAATCGTTGGACAGATCATAGTGGTGCTGCACGTGCGCCCGTGCGGCCTTGGGATCATTGCGCTGGTGCAATTTGCGGATCCGCTTCAATCCGGCGTTCAACACCTTTTGCACCGGATGGGTGCGCATGCCCCGGCGATTTATCATCACAAACGTGAGAAAGTCCCGGATGGTGCCGTTTTCCACCGTGAGTGTTCCATCCATGTAGGCCTCACCCGCCCGCAGCTCGGGATGAAAAAACAAGGCCCGGTAAAGTGCCGGGTCATGCAGCTTGATCGTCACATGCGGACCAGCTTGGGCGCCGTTGATGACATGATGAGCTCCCTCGGCATCGATGACCGTGAGCGTTCCAATTTGGACGATGCGACGCAAAAGATTCTTGAGCAAAAGCATAACCGGGCTCCCTAAAGTGGGATATTATCATGTTTCTTCCAAGGGTTATTCAATTCTTTATGGCGCAACATATCAAGCGCCCGAGCTATGCGTTTTCGGGTTGTGTGGGGCAATATAATTTCATCGAGGAATCCCCGCTCTGCTGCCACAAACGGGTTGGCGAACCTGTCCTCGTAATCCTTGACCCTGGAGGCAATTTTATCCTTGTCGCCGAGCTCGTTGCGGTAAATGATTTCCGCTGCACCGCGAGATCCCATCACCGCAATCTCGGCCGTGGGCCAGGCATAGTTCAAATCACCCCGCAAATGCTTGGATGACATCACCACATAGGCGCCGCCATAGGCTTTGCGCGTAATCAGGGTAATCTTCGGAACCGTCGCTTCGGCATAGGCAAACAGCAGTTTCGCCCCGTGCTTGATCAGGCCACCATATTCCTGGGCGGTGCCCGGCAGGAAACCCGGCACATCCACAAAGGTGACGATGGGAATATTGAAGCAGTCGCAGAATCGCACAAAGCGTGCTGCCTTGCGGCCCGCATCGCTGTCCAACACGCCGGCCAGAACCAAGGGCTGGTTGGCCACGATGCCAATTGTGCGGCCCCCCATGCGGGCCAGCCCCACGACAATGTTCCTCGCATGGGCTTCCTGGATTTCAAAGAAATCGCCCTCATCCACCACCTTGTGAATGAGCTCTTTCATGTCATAGGGCTGGTTGGGGTTGGCGGGGATAAGGGTGTCCAGGGAGGCGTCGAGCCGTTCTGCATCGTCAAAGCTTGGGATTTCAGGAAGTGGGTCGGTATTCGACGACGGCAGAAAATCGATGAGGCGGCGCATCTGCAGGAGCGCTTCCACGTCGTTGTCAAAGGCCTTGTCGGCGATTGACGACCGTGTCGTGTGCACCGAGGCACCGCCCAGTTCCTCGGCTGTAACAGTTTCGTTGGTGACCGTCTTGACCACATCCGGACCGGTCACGAACATGTAGCTCGTATCCCGCACCATGAAGATGAAGTCCGTCATCGCCGGGGAGTAAACGTCGCCTCCGGCACACGGACCCATGATCACCGAGATCTGCGGCACAACACCGGATGCCAGAACATTGCGCTGGAACACTTCGCCGTAGCCGCCGAGGGCGTTCACCCCTTCCTGGATGCGCGCCCCGCCGGCATCAAACAGCCCAATGATCGGTGCCCGGTTCTGCAGCGCCATATCCTGGATCTTGGTAATCTTGCGGGCGTGGGACTCTGACAGGGATCCACCGAAGACGGTGAAATCCTTGGCGAAAACATAAATGACCCGGCCATTCACCGTGCCCCAGCCGGTGACCACGCCATCACCCGGAATCCTGGATTTTTCCATGCCGAAATCGGTGCTGCGATGCTCGACAAACATATCGAATTCTTCAAACGAGCCCTCGTCCAGCAACAGGTCAATGCGTTCACGCGCCGTAAGCTTGCCGCGCGCGTGCTGGGCCGCTACCCGCTTTTCGCCGCCCCCCGCCCTGGCCTCGGCGCGTCGCTGTTCCAGCCGTTCGAGAATTTCCTGCATGATGGCTCCCTGTTTTTCGCCAGTAGACCTGCAACTTGAAGTGTCGTCAAACGGCTAAATGGCGGTGGATATTGAAAAATTAACGTCACTTTAACGCTGATGGAACCACGGTGCGATTCATTATTTCCTGGGAGAGGACCTTGGCGAAGACGGCGAATACGCACACCGGTTATCTGGCTATTATCGTGGCTGGATTGCTGCTCTGCGTTGGCCTGAAATACGAAACCAGCCGCCAATACCAGGTTGCCTGGCAACACCACCTTGAAACCCAGCAGAACAAGGCAAAAGATTACAGCAAGCGGGTAAAAGGCTTCTTTGCTGCCCTCAATGACAACCTCGCAACCCTGAGCGCCCTTCCCGCCGTGCGCACCATTGGCCTGCCCGGCCGTGTCCTCACCGCCAATGATCGCGAAACCGTGCAGCAGGTCTTCAACAACCTTGCCAAGAACGTTGAGATCTCCAAGGCCTATGTTGTGCCTGAAGGAATAGATCCCCTAACGGGCAGACCACTGGAACCTGTGCTTACCCTCGATCGCATGATCTTTCCGGCGGAATCTTTGCTGGAAGTGGCGGAGCCTCCGCCCAATTCATTTCCCGGCAATCGCGAATTTGAAAACCTGCAGGTCCAGCAGAACTTGGCCTGGTTCAAGCAGAACTATCCGACGATCACAGCCCTCAGGAAATATGGGATGCCGATGATAAGCGGCCCCGAAATCCTGACGAGCTATACCAAAAATGCCATCCGGCCAAATGTGAACAACGACAAGCTGGGCCTGATTTTTTCTGTTCCCTATTATGGCGCAGACGGCAAAATGGCAGGTGCTGTGTCCGCCGTGGTGCTGAGCAACATCCTGCGTTCAGTGACCGACAATCAAAGCTACACCCTGATCAGTCCCTTGGCCGAATTTGTGTCGGCACTCCCCAAACGCAATGCCAACGTCAAGATGATGATGCACGCAACTGATGCCACTCCCGATGAATCGACGATCTTCTCTGATTCCATTGTCATTGATACCCATGACGCGCGTGGCAAATGGCAGTTGCAGATCGAGTATCCGGTGGCGGATTTCTACAAGTCGCCGCAATTCACGGCCATCCATTATTTCGAGTTGGGCGCCTACGGGTCACTGGCGCTGCTCACGCTGGCAGGATTGGGCTGGCACCACAGTATTTTGAAACGCGCCCAGGAAATGCGCAAAAGCACTGCCGCACTTCAGAACGTCAACGATGACATTTCCAAGCTCAACCTCGAGCTTGCCGACAACATGAAAGAGCTGCGCGCTGCCCAGGATGAAATCATCAAGAAGGGCAAGCTTGCCCAAATGGGACAACTGGTGGCGACCGTTGCCCACGAACTTCGCAACCCGCTTTCGTCCGTACGCACGTCGGCCTTTCTCCTGCGCCGCAAACTGGAGGGCGTTGCCATCAACGTCGATGCCCAACTGCAACGCATCGATAACTCGGTCGCCCGCTGTGATGCCGTCATCACCCAGTTTCTCGACTATGCCAAGACCCAGAAGATGGAACTTGCCGAACATGATTTCGATAATTGGGTGGCCAAAGTCGTGGAAGAGGAGGCCCAGAAGCTGCCGCTGGCCGTTGCCGTGGAATGTGTCCTTGGCCTCGACGACCTCAAGGTTCCCTTTGATCCCAGCCGCCTCGGCCGCGCCCTCATCAATCTCATGAGCAATGCTTCGGAGGCCATGGTGGGACGGGGCAACGACCCGGCAAAGTTCGCCTGCGCCGAACCCAAGATCACCATCGCCACCCGTCTCAACGGTGACCGCGTGGAAATAGATATCAAGGATAATGGACCGGGCATTGCCGATGAGAATGTCAGCAAGATTTTGGAGCCGCTGTTCACCACCAAGAGCTTTGGCACCGGCCTCGGCCTTCCCGCCGTAACACAGGTCCTTGAACAGCATGGTGGCGGCATGAAGATAAAAGGCGGGCTTGGCACCGGTGCCACGTTTACCGCATGGCTGCCGCTAAAGCTTCAGGACGAACAGGCCGCCTGATTTACTGGGCCGACGCAATGACACCGTCAATGCCAGCGGCGGCGGCGCTGCAAAATCCGGCATTGTCCGCATCCGCATCACCCTGGGTTTTTGTCCACAGGGCATCAAGGTCGTTCTGCGCCAGGCCGCTGCGCTGCTCGATGCGTTGCACCGCATCGCCAAGCTGGCTCGACTTGCCGCTATCCAAACCCAGGTTGCACTTGGCAGCGGCAACGCCGGCCTGGTAGGCGGCAACCAAATCAGCCGGAGCCGACTGTGCCAGGGCTGTTCCACTGCCGAGGCCAACCGCTAGAAGTGTGGAAATAATCAAACGCGTTTTCATGGCAACCGCCCCTTCAGATCTGAACTGCGCATCGTTTCTTCCAAAATCATGTCGGCTGTAAGGCAGCATCATGGACGGCTTTGTGCAAGATTAATAAAACTGACACAAGCAGAAAACTCGTTGTATCGCCCCACCCGCCGGGTTTCCGCCTCATCATCCTTGCCCCAGGTTGCGATTTGCCAGTCCTCGTCGACATTGGCGGCACGCCATGCATCCTCCGCTGAAATGCCGTCGGCGGCCATCATCAGCGCCAACAGGGCAGAACCCGTAAGGGTAGTGAGATTGTGCACGGCGGTGAACCGGAAGCCGTCCTGGCCCTCAAGATGTGCAGCGATTGCTGCCATCGAGCTTTCAGGCTGGGTCACATGCCGGATGGAATCGACGGTGTGGAATTTTGCGCCCAACGAAAGTTCCACCCACGACAGGACCGGGTTCCAATGCAGGTTTTGCAGGTCAACCAGGCTCTGCGGCTTGTCTGACCGGTAGCAGATCATGTCGCTTGCCACGAATGCCAGAATCTCGGCCGCAATGCTGTCACGTTCGGCTGTGGCCCTGTCGATAGCCGTATTGGCCAGTTTGGTAAGGGGCATTGCGCCGGGGTTGATGAGTTCCTTCTGGGCATCCCATTCCGCCGCCACGGCTTTAGCCAAGGCAATACTTGGAAGCACCAGCGGCACCTTCAGTGGGGTTTTGACTATCCGTCCGTCCAAAGCAATTTCCAGGTCGTCGGTCACCGCAACGGCCTTGTAAAACCGTTTGGGCAGGGGCCGCACGATCCGGTCCCGCGACAGCCGTTCAAATCTTTGGTCTTCCGTTTCCGCAGTCATTCGGTATCTGGCTCGTAACGATCGGGGTCGAATCCAAAGGCATTCCAGGTGTCGCGCATGTGGGGTGAAAGCTCTGCCGAAACGTCAACGACGCCGTCACGCGGGTGTGGAAATACAATGCGCCGGGCATGCAGGTGCAGCTTCTTGGAAATGCCGTCCGGCATGTCAGCATTGCCCTCATACTTCTCGTCACCCATGATCGGGTGGCCAATGTAAGCCATATGGGCACGCAGCTGGTGCTGGCGGCCGGTCACCGGCTTCAGGGAAACCCACGCCGCAACCGGCGGCGCCTGGTCCACAACGGCATAATAGGTTATGGCGTGCTGGGCGTTTTCCTCGTTTTTCTCGCCCGGGCGCACCCTGTCGCCATCGGGCCCCTGCGCCTTGATCAACGGCACATCGATGCGCCCCTGGGGTGGCTTGGGCAGACCCTTGACCACCGCCCAGTAGGTTTTTTTCACCGCCCGCGTGGCAAACAGTTTCCCCAGTGCTGAAGCAATCGAACGCCGCTTGGCAACGACGATGACGCCGGAGGTATCCCTGTCCAGGCGGTGCACCAGCAGCGGCCGCTCGCCCGATTTTTTGGCCATTCCCATGAGCAGGCCGTCAAGATGCTGGAAGGTCTTGCTGCCACCCTGCACCGCAAAGCCCGAGGGCTTGTTGAGAACGTAGAGATCCTTGTCCTCAAAGATGATCATGCTTTCGAACAGCTCGGTCTCGTCGCGCGTCAAGGGTTTCACGTCACCCTTGGGCGCATCAGCTGGCCGCGTATCAAACATCAGAGGCGGTACCCGTAGTTCCTGGTCAGCCTGCAGCCGCGTGCTGGTCTTGGCCCGCCCGCCCTGCACCCGTATCTGCCCGGTGCGCGTGAGCTTGTTGAGATAGGCAAATGTCACCTGCGGCAAATGGATCTTGAACCAGCGGTCCAGCCGGATGCCATCCTCGTCGGGAGCGACAATGTAACGTTTCACATCATTCATGATGCGAGGCTGCGTACCAGACTAAGCCCAGCAAATACAGCGATAAGGGAAAGCACCACGGATCCCGCCCCATAGGCCAGGGCAGCCCCGTAGGTTTTGCGTTCAACCAGCAGCGCAAAATCCAGCGAAAAGGCCGAAAAGGTAGTAAAGCCGCCGAGAATGCCCGTGGTCAGGAAGGCCCGTATCTCGGGGCTGGCATTGAGCCGCAATGCCATCAAAGCCACCAGCACGCCCATGGCAAAGCAGCCAACCACGTTGACGATAAATGTATGCCAGGGAAATTCCGCCCCCAGCATCCGGCCTGACCAGACGTTCACGCCATAGCGTGCCGCCGAGCCGATGGCCCCGCCCAGCGCCACCCAGGCCACGATTGGCACTACAGCCATCCCTTGCGCTTGAAATACAGGAACGGCAGCACCGCCGAGCCGATCATGGCGCCAATTGCGAATATGTAGCCATATTTCCAGTGCAACTCCGGCATGAAATCAAAGTTCATGCCGTAGAGACTGGCCACGAGCGTTGGCGGCAGGAACACCACTGAAGCAACCGAGAATATCTTGATGATGTTGTTCTGCTCAATGGAGCTCATGCCCAAAACCGCATCCAGGAGGAAGCTGATCTTGCCAGACAGGAATGTCGAATGGTCCGTCAGTGACTGGATGTCGCGCTGGATGATGCGTACTCTTGCGCGATTTTCCTTCACGTCCTTGGTTTGCCGCATCTGGTCAATGATGGCCTGCATGAACGCCGACATGCGGCCAATGGAAACCAGGCTCTCGCGCATCTTGGAATTGAAGTCGCCTTCCTCGCCAAT
>JANMKJ010000366.1:0-2672 GCA_031371945.1 Rhodobiaceae bacterium | reverse complement strand
GGGAGGGCACCCGCCCGCGATTATCCGCTCTCCAACAAGTTTGACGAAGTCGATACCATCGTCATCCTCGACAACGTCCTCATCCCGTGGGAAGACATCCTCTTCTATCAGCATACCCGCGCTGCGAGCTTCATCCGCCAGACGCTGCACCGCTACTCCGCCTTCCCCTTTGTCCAGCGCACACTGTCCTATGCCGATCTCATCATCGGTGCGGCCCTGTGGAACGCCAAGCAAACCGGGCTCGATAAGCAGCAGGCGGTGCAGGAAAAGCTGTCGGAACTCGCCGTCTGGCGTGAAGGCATCAATGCCCATCTCACCGCGTCAATCGTGATGGGAGAAAAAAGCCCAAATGGCTTGCTGATGCCGAACCAGTCGCTGCTCATGTCGGGCCGCTGCCATGCGCTCAATAACCTGCCGAAGATGATGCATATTGCCCGCGAACTCTGCGGCGGACAGATCTGTGTAACGCCCGATGCCGCCGTGTTTGAGCATCCGGAAACCAAGAAGTGGATGGACAAGTATTATACCATCAACGAGGAGTGGGTGGCTGACGACCGGCGCAAGCTTCTGGTGCTTGCCCGCGATCTCCTGAACTCGGACTATGCGGGTCACCGCCTCACCTTCCAGCTCTTTGCCCAGGCCCCGCCCTTCGCCCAGTCGGCCGCCGTCTACCGCACCTTTGACTGGAACCAAACCTTGAAATTTGCCCAGAAAGCTGGTGGCATGTCCGCCAACATCTGGGGCAAGCAGAAGAAGGCAGCCGAGTAATGACCGCACACAAGCGTATCCGTCCGTTCAACACCAAGGATACCTATCCCGAGCAGAAGTTGGACAACGACCTGTGCCAGGCCGTGGTGGCGCGCGGCACCATGGTGTTCCTGCGGGGCCAGGTCGCACAGGACCTCGACACCCGGGAATCGGTCGGCGGTGGTGATGCCACGGCCCAAACCGCCAAGACCATGGCCAATATCAAGATGCTCATGGAGGAAGCGGGTGGACACATGGACCATATCTGCCGCATCGTGGTGTACCTGACGGACATCCGCTACCGGCAGGATGTCTACCGCGAAATGGGCAAATGGATGAAGGGCGTTTATCCCTGTTCAACCGGGCTGGTGATCACGGCCCTGGCGCGACCGGAATGGGTTGTTGAAATCGAGGTTACCGCAGTCATTCCAGGTTGAGGAGAACACGGGCTATGGAACACTCCCCTGAAACGCGCCAGGCACTTGAGGGATTGGCCACGGTAGCCCAGTCGCCCTTCAGCAAGGCCGATACAATTCCAGCGGCCCTGTACCATTCACCAGACGTTTACGCGCTTGAAATGCAGAACATTTTTGCCAAGGAATGGGTGTGTCCGGGCCTCGCTGCCGATATTCCAAATCCTGGTGACTTCATTACTTTCACGATTGTCGACCAGCCCATATTTGTCATGCGTGGCAGGGATGGCGCGATCCGCAGCTTTTCCAACGTCTGTCTGCATCGCATGATGCCGCTGCTGGAAGGAGCCGGAAGTTGCAAGGGCAAGATTGTTTGCCCCTATCATGCCTGGACCTATAACACGGAAGGTAACGTCATTGGCGCGGGCCACATGGGTGGACGTGACCCGCTTTTTGACAAGAAGCAGTTCACCCTGCCGCAGTTGCGCACTGAAATCTGGGAGGGCTGGATCTATGTTACAATGAATGCCGATGCGCCATCCGTGGCCAGCCTGCTTTCAGGTTTGTTGTCTGTGGTTGAGCGCTATCACATGCAAGGCTATATTCCGGTGGTGCAGCAAGACCATGTCTGGAATACCAACTGGAAGCTGCTCAACGAGAATTTCATGGAAGGCTACCATCTGCCCGTGGCGCACAAGGCCACCGTCGGCGCCTGGTTTCCCGTTGGCGACACGGAGTTTCCGGTCGAGGTTTTTGACAGCTTCACCTACCAGACCTTTGTCAAGGATGAGAACGCCAAGTATGGCCGGGCCCATCCGTCAAACACGCAGCTTGAGGGAAAATGGCGCTACACCTCAATTTTGCCTACGGTCTTTCCGTCACACATGTATGTCCTGGCGCCTGACCATCTCTGGTACCTCTCCCTGCGCCCCGCAGGTGTTGGCCAGGTCCAGCTGCGCTTCGGTGTGGCTCTCGCACCCGAGGTGCATGCCGCACTTGGCGACACGCGTGAACAATGGGTGAAGGACCTCGTCGACTTCTTTGACCGGGTCAACGAGGAAGACCGGGTCGTTGTTGAAGGCATTTTCAAGGGGACCCAGGCGCCGCTGGCGTCGCGTGGACCGCTGAGTTGGCTCGAACGCGAGATTCACGATTTTGCCGGCTACCTCAACCGCAAACTCAATGGCCCTCGCCAATTGACCGCAAGGGCTGCCGCCGAATGACCTTTTCAATCGCCGGTCGCTGCGCCAAATCCGGGGCCTTCGGCGTGGCCATCACCACGTCATCAATTGCCGTGGGTGCCCGCTGCCCCCATGCAAGGGCAGGCGTCGGTGCCGTTGCCACCCAAAACGTAACCGATCCCAATCTCGGTCCTCTGCTGCTTGATCTGATGCAGCAAGGATTAAGTGCAAGCGACTCAATTGATTCACTAAAAAGGGGCCGTCCCCACATCGAATACCGCCAGCTTACCGCCGTCGACAAAAATGGAAACTCCGCCAGTTGGTCGGGCAA
>JANMKJ010000352.1:0-2492 GCA_031371945.1 Rhodobiaceae bacterium | reverse complement strand
TGGGCACCAAGAAGACGCTGACGCTGGTGGGAACGCTGGCGGCCGCATCGTCTGATTTGCGCGTTCTATCAAAATGGCTCGGCAATGAGATTGGCGGCACTTCGGGTCTCAAGGATTTGCGGCTGAGTGGGGCGCTGGAGTCTTCGGGCGTGGATTTCAAGCTCAGCAAGGTCCAGCTCGAGCTTGATGGCATGGCGGCCAATGGCCACCTCGCTCTTGATCTTTCAAAGAAGGTTCCACGGGTGGAAGCCAAGCTTTCCACCGATCTCCTGAACCTCGATCCCTACCTGGCAAAACCTGGCGCAGCAGCACCCATTGCCGGGGAATGGAAAACTTCACCGGTGGATACCAGCGGGTTGAAGGGTGTCGATGGAAGCTTTTCACTTTCGGCGTTCCTGGTGAAATGGAACGGTGCCGAATGGGGGCCGGTGGATTTAACCGCATCGATCAAGGACAATGTGCTGGTGGCCGGATTCCAGAACGGGACACTGTATGGCGGCAAAGGCACTGCCGAAGTCACGCTGAATGGTTCAACCGAGGTTCCGTCCCTGCAGGTCGACTTTGACGGCCACGACCTGGTCGGGCAGGAGTTTTTCGCTGGGGTCCTTGGTGTGAAATGGCTGGCAGGTGTCACCGCACTCAAGACATCCCTGTCGGCCTCGGGCCATAACCAGCAGGAGATGATGTCAAGCCTGAAGGGTAGCTTCACCATTGCCGTGCGCGATGGCAAGTTTATCGGGCTCGACATCATGGATCGTCTCTCCAGGCTGGGTAGCGCTGTGGTGTCGGGATGGAGTGATGATCCAGGCGTTCTCACCACTTTCAGTTCGGCATCGGCAAGCTTCCAGGTGAGCGACGGCGTTGCCACATCCACCGATGTCAACCTGCAGGCACCCCTGGCAACCGTCGGGGGAAGCGGCAACGTTGACATGCTGCGGCGGGCCCTGGATTTCAAATTTGAACCCAAGCTGGTCACCGGTGATGGCGAAACCCAGGACCTTCCAGTGAAGGTTGCCGTAAAAGGGCCATGGGATTCACCCAAGATTTCTCCCGATGTGGCGCTGGAGGATTTGGGGCTTCCCAATGTGACCAGCAAGGACGTGAAAAAAATCGAGAAGAAGGGCAAGAAGCTGCTCAAGAAACTTTTCGGCAATTGAAATTATCACTGATGAAGTGCAGGCAGACACCATGATACGCGTTCAGTCCCAACCCTTTGATACAGCACTCGAGCTTTCCCGGCTGAAGCAGGGTCGCACCGACATTGGTGGCACGGTGGTGTTTGTAGGAACAGTCCGCGACCGCAATGATGGTGCTGAAGTTGCAAACCTGACGCTTGAGCATTATCCGGGCATGACTGAAAAGGCGCTGGAAGAAATCGACGCCGAAGCCCACAGGCGCTGGCCCCTGCTTGATACGCTGATTATCCACCGTTATGGCAGGCTTGAGCTTGCCGAAGATATTGTACTGGTGATTGCCACATCGGCGCATCGCGATGCAGCGTTTGACGCCTGCCATTTCCTGATCGACTGGCTGAAGACCAAAGCCCCGTTCTGGAAGCTTGAAGGAGACAACTGGGTTGCCGCAAAGGACAGCGACGACGAAAGTGCGGCACGCTGGAATCCTGCTCCCCTGTGATGCGCCTGTTTCGAACCTTCCGGGATGCCGCCACATTCCTCATTGTGCTTGTCGCCGTCCTGTTCCTCATGCAACGCTTTGGCGTGATCGATCTTGGCACTGGTCCGGTGCAGGTGATTGACGGCGACTCCCTGCGCACCGGCGAAACCGACATCCGCCTCTACGGCATTGACGCACCGGAATACCGCCAGACCTGCCGTGACAAGGCCCGCGCCGAATATCCTTGCGGCAAGCAGGCCATGAACGTGTTGCGACAACTGGTGGGGCGCAAGGCGGTGAGCTGCAGCTCCATCGACACGGACCGTTATGGCCGCGCCGTCTCGGTCTGCAGGATTGATAAGCTCGAACTCAACGCCGAAATGGTGCGCCTCGGTTGGGCGATCGCCTATAACCGGCACAGCCTGAACTATGTCAAAGTGGAAGCGGAAGCCAGGCTCAGCAAGCGTGGGCTATGGGCCGGCACATTCGAAGAGCCCGAAGCCTACCGCGCCAGAAACCGCAGCGTGCGTGGCGATTTGGGTGAGTCGGGTGATGGCGCGGGGGATTGAACTTCGCCGGTCAATGCCGCAAATTGTAAAACTCAACGATTTGCCAAAAAGGGTATCCTGATGACGCAATTCAACGCCAAGCCGGAATTCGTAATAACCGACGAGGCATCGCTTCGCAGTCACTTCGAGGCGACCCATGCACTTGCCGCCTTGAAGTGCCAGGCCTCGCTCGACACCCATGCGCAAGCCTTCATCAGGCGTTCGCCGTTCCTGTGCATTGGCACCCAGGACAAACATGGTAAAGCCGATGTCAGTCCGCGTGGTGACCCGGTTGGCTTTGTCAAAATCCTGGATGAACACACGTTGGCG
>JANMKJ010000307.1:0-2409 GCA_031371945.1 Rhodobiaceae bacterium | reverse complement strand
GCTGGCGATGAGATTATCGCCTACCAAACAGCCTACGAAAACTCCTGGGTCTACCGGGATTTGAAAAACGTGAAGAACGTGAAACCCATGTGGTCGAAGCTTGGCCTTGTGGGGGGTGTGGCCTTGGGTGCTGTTGATATGTGGCTCAACACGCTCTTCGGTTTTGGCCTTGGCACCTGGAAGCACGGCAAGCCAGATTACGCCACGCTGAAACCCGCTGCCGAGTGCCAGCCCATTGACTATCCCAAGCCTGATGGCGTGCTGTCCTTTGACCGCCTCACCAATGTGGCATTTTCTGCCACCAATCACGAGGAGGACGAACCCTCCCACCTCAAGCTCACCGACGCCAGCATCCCCATCAACGTGAATTTGCCCACATGGGCCGAACCTGCCCAGCGCTACTGTCCAGCCGGTGTCTATGAAGTGGTGGCCGAAGCGGGCAAGTCCCCACGCTTCCAGATCAACGCCCAGAACTGCGTTCACTGCAAGACCTGTGACATCAAGGATCCCTCGCAGAACATCACCTGGGTGGTGCCCCAGGGTGGCGAAGGTCCCAACTATCCCAATATGTGACACAGGCGTCACGCAAAAATAGCCATGCCCGCCAGTGGGATTCAAAAAATCCAAACTGATTAAAATGCAATCATTTCCGCTAACCCAACCTATAGGTGCATGCGGTAGGTGTGTGGCCCAAGGATGTTCCAAATAGGGAGGCTGTTATGGAAAATCTTGTTAAGGGCGCTTTTGCGCCTGTGTGGAACCTTGCAACGAAGTTTGCAAGGAATACCCGCGGCAATGTCGGCATCCTGTTTGGCCTTTCGGCCATCCCGGTGATGCTTGCAGCAGGTGCCGCTATCGATTTCTCGCGCATCGCCAATGCCAAGGCCAACCTGATCGCAAGTCTCGATTCATCAGCTCTATATGCTGCTGCCATTCAAGGCAAAACCGAAGCGCAGATGAAGGAACTTGCCAGGACCTATCTCGACAAGAACTACACCGACACGGCTGATGCCGAACTCAGCGCATTCGAACTTCACAATTACGCTGATCGTGTGGAAGCTGCTGGTACGGTTAAGGTGAAGACCTGGTTCATGAGCATTGGTGGAATTACCAACGTCGATGTGAACGCCACTTCACAAATCATGAAGGCCGGTAACAGCATTGAAGTGTCGCTTGTGCTCGACGTGACTGGCTCAATGGCCGGGGCCAAGCTCGAAAGCCTGAAAAATGCAGCCAACGATTTCGTTGATACGGTCGTTTGGGACAACCAAACACCATATTATTCAAAAGTGGCCGTTATTCCATTTTCCTTCGGTGTCAACGCAAGTACCTATGCGGATGCCGCCCGGGGAGTTTTGACGAGCGGGACATGCACAAGTCCTGGCTGCGTAAATTACAAGATCGTATATTCGACCTACACTGCCGGCAACTGTGTGAGTGAACGCGTTGGCAGCGAAAAGTATACTGATGCTGCTGCAAGCTCGAGCCCAGTGGGTCGACTTTATGAAGGTGGTATATTTGCTAGCTCATTCTGCAATGGAATTCAGCCACTCGTGCCGCTGACAAGCGATAGATCTGTTTTGCACAACACCATCAATAGTCTGGTTGCTGGTGGCGGAACGGCTGGCCAGGTTGGCATGGCCTGGGGCTGGTACACGATTTCGCCTAATTTCGGTCTCTGGTCTGGCTCTCGCGTACCGGCTGCTTACCCGACTGCCAGTGTTAAGTTGAAAAAAATTGCGGTATTCATGACAGACGGTGATTTCAACATTGCCTACTGCAACGGTATCGAAAGCAGCAACTGGCAGGGAGGGCCTAGTTGTGCCGCAACCAACGGAGACCCGACTGATCAGGCCCAGTCCCTGTGTACCGCAATGAAGGCGAAGGATATCACGATTTACACGATTGGCTTCCAGTTGTCGACCACGAAGGCCGTCAACTTCATGCATGACTGCGCAACCGACGGTACAAAAGCGTTTGACGCCTCAAGTAATGCAGACCTGCAAGCCGCCTTCTCCTCAATCGCCCAGAACCTGCTCGAACTGCGGGTATCAAAGTAGGTTAATGATGCGTGACCCGATCAGCAATGAACCAGCCCTTAACCATCCTGGTACTTCAGCACCGGTGGTTTCAGCCCCTCCTGCCACATTCTCCGCGGCAGGAGGGGCGGGGACATCGCTCCCAAATGAAGAGGTACAAAGAATGAAATGACGGTGTTGGTCAACAAGCCTTTAATTTTAGAGAAAGGCTTCAGGCAAAATTAGCCACGTGCATTCATTGGTTCCGAAAAGTCCAAACTGATTAAAATGCAATCATTTCCCGAAACCCATCTTACACTTGCATGGGCTAGTTCTCTCCCAAAGAATTATCCTCAGGAGAGGCTGCTATGCAAAACCTTGTTAAAAGCGC
>JANMKJ010000297.1:0-2379 GCA_031371945.1 Rhodobiaceae bacterium | reverse complement strand
CTTGGCGTCAACCTGGTCAACAACGCCGGTGCGCCGTGCAGCAAACGCTGCACCGGAGTCACGGGCCACGACGGATTCCATGCCTGTGCCAACCAATGGCGCATTGGTACGAACCAATGGCACCGCCTGGCGCTGCATGTTTGAACCCATGAGTGCGCGGTTGGCGTCATCGTTCTCAAGGAACGGGATGAGCGCTGCTGCAACTGAAACCAGCTGCTTTGGCGACACGTCCACATAGTCGATCTTGTCGGCAGGTACCGGCAGCACGTCCCCATAGTTACGGGCGATGACCAGTTCTTCGGCGAAGTGATTGTCCTTGGTCAACTCAACGTTGGCCTGGGCAATGAAGTGCTTACCTTCTTCGATAGCCGACAGGTAGACCACATCCTTGGAAACCTTGCCGTTGGTGACAGTGCGGTACGGCGTTTCAATAAAGCCATACTTGTTCACCCGGGCATAGGTAGCCAGTGAGTTGATAAGGCCAATGTTCGGACCTTCCGGTGTTTCAATCGGGCAGATGCGGCCGTAATGGGTGGGATGCACGTCACGTACTTCGAAGCCGGCACGCTCACGTGTCAAGCCGCCAGGTCCCAATGCGGAAAGCCTGCGCTTGTGGGTAATTTCCGAAAGCGGGTTGGTCTGGTCCATGAACTGCGAAAGCTGCGATGATCCGAAGAACTCGCGCACCGCGGCAGCCGCCGGCTTGGCGTTGATAAGGTCATGCGGCATCACCGTGTCGATATCAACCGATGACATGCGCTCCTTGATGGCACGCTCCATGCGCACCAGTCCAAGACGGTACTGGTTTTCCATGAGTTCGCCAACCGAGCGAACCCGGCGGTTGCCCAAATGGTCAATGTCGTCAACCTCGCCCTTGCCATCGCGCAATTCGCACAGCGTCTTGATCACGGCGAGAACGTCTTCCTTGCGCAGGACCCGCATGGTGTCTGGAACATCAAGTTCCAAACGCATGTTCATCTTGACGCGGCCGACCGCTGAAAGGTCATAGCGCTCGGCGTCGAAGAACAATCCGTTGAACAGGCCTTCGGCCGATTCACGGGTTGGTGGTTCACCAGGGCGCATGACGCGGTAGATTTCAATGAGCGCCTGCTCGTAGCTTTCAACCTTGTCGGCCTTCAGCGTATTGCGGATATAGGCACCGGTATTGATGTGGTCGATATCAAGCAGGTTGAGCTTGGCAAAGCCAGCTTCCTTCAGGCTCTCCAGAACTTTCTCGTCGATCTCGTCGCCGGCTTCGGCGAAGATTTCACCCGTGGCACCATTGACCAGCTCGTCGGCAATGTAGCGGCCAAACAGGTCTTCGTCGCGCACCAGCAAGTCCTTGGTGCCGTCCTCGGCAATCTTCTTGGCAAGGCGTGGCGTGATCTTCTTGCCGGCCTCGACCACGACCGCCTTGGTCTTGGCATCGATCAGGTCAACCGTTGGCTTGATGCCCTTGTAGCGGTCAACCACGAACGGCGTTTTCCAGCCATCCTTGGTGTGGGTGTATTCAACCGATTTGTAGAACTCATGCAGGATTTCCTCGCTGCTCATGCCAAGGGCATACAGCAGGGTGGTGATGGCCAGCTTGCGGCGCCTGTCGATGCGCGCAAACACGATGTCCTTGGGATCGAACTCGAAGTCGAGCCATGAGCCGCGATAGGGAATGATGCGCGCTGCAAACAGCAGCTTGCCGGAGGAATGGCTCTTGCCTTTATCGTGGTCAAAGAATACGCCCGGCGAACGATGCATCTGCGATACGATCACGCGCTCGGTGCCGTTTACGACAAAGGTGCCGTTGGAAGTCATGAGCGGAATGTCGCCCATGTAAACGTCCTGCTCCTTGATGTCCTTGACCGACTTCGCCTGGGTATCGGGATCGATTTCAAATACGATCAGTCGCAAGGTCACCTTGAACGGTGCGGCAAAGGTCATGCCGCGCTGCTGGCATTCATCAACGTCGAACTTCGGCTGCTCGAATTCATAGCGCACGAATTCGATTACGGCCTGACCGGAAAAGTCAGTGATCGGAAACACGGATTTGAACACGGCCTGCAGGCCCTCGTTCACCCGTCCGCCAGCGGGTTCCTTTACTTGCAGAAACTGGTCGTAAGATTCCTTCTGCACCTCGATGAGGTTCGGCATGACGGCAACTTCAATGCCCTTGCCGAATACTTTGCGGATGCGTTTCCGACTTGCGACCGTATGTGTCTCAGCCATGTGATTTCCTTGTCAGTCTAACTTTTCCAAGCGATTAAGACGGCTTGCCTCAGGTTCCTTTTTTGGGAACCTCAGATAAGCCGTCTGGCAAACTCATATCTTACAAACCCCGTCCGCTGCCCGGCGGTTTGCCAGGCAGCGGACGGGAAATAACGCAAT
>JANMKJ010000289.1:0-2165 GCA_031371945.1 Rhodobiaceae bacterium | reverse complement strand
TTCCAAGGCAGGATCTTTTAGGACTTCATCCGGCATGACCGCCATTGATGGCCCAGACAGCAGGCATAACGAAAATGCCAAAACTGCTAAACTGTTTATGAATCGTTGCTGGGTTTTCATGGCTAGCCTCGTGACCGCTTTTCAATTTCGGCAATTACCGGCTCAAAGTTTTTTTTCCAAACCTCGGGTGTCAGTGGCCCTGCGTACCTGAATCGAATCCGGCCACCGTTATCAATCACAAAGGTTTCAGGAACGCCCGTCACTCCAAGGTCAATGCCCGTTCGTCCCGAACTGTCATCACCTATCAGTTGATAGGGATTGCCATAGTCCCCAATCCACTTTTTTCCTTTGTCCGGTTCGTCTTTCCAATTGATCCCTGCCAACTTGAATCTCTTGTCAGTTGCGATCTGCATGAGCAATGGGTGTTCGTAGCGGCAGCCACCGCACCATGAAGCAAAAACATTGAGGAGTGTGATGTCGCCTCGTGCGAGATCCGCGGTCTTCAGTCCGCCCATCTCTTCTATCAAAGGGGGCAACGCAAACGCCGGTGCAGGTTTGTCAGTAAACATGGAAGGAAGTTCGCGGGGGTTATGCCCTAAGCCCAGTCCAAGTGCTATGGCCATCAGCGTGAATAATGCAATGGGCAGCAGTCTGGAAGTCCTGTTCATATCGTTATTCCCTACTCGGCTGGAACAGCAACTGGTGAACTGATCGCGCGCTGCGGAGCGCCAACCCTGAAGCGACGGTCGGAAAGTGATGTAAAGCCGCCCAATGCCATTGTGAGCCCACCCAACCATAACCATGGTGCAAGCGGGTGATAGTAGAGACGAACCGTCCAGCGCCCTTGCTCGTCCTGTTCGCCAAGTGTGACGTAGATATTTGAAATCAGGTTCGTGTGTATTCCAGTTTGTGTGGTTTGCTGCTGTTGCACCTGATAGAAGCGCCGTTCGGGCAGGAGCGTCGTTACCGGTTTGCCGTTGTAAGAGATCTCGAATGTGCCGCGATCTGCATCGTAGTTTGGCCCTGGCAATGACTGAACGCTTTTCAGTAACGCACTATAACCCGCAATGTTTGCAGTTTCACCAGGCGACATGGACAAGACATTTTCCTGTTGCCATGTGGAAACACATGTAATTGCACCAACGACAAAGCCAAAACCCATATGGGCAATGATCAAGCCGTAAAAAGACCTCGGTGCATTGCGCGCAAGTTTGAGCGATGTGGTGAATTCGGTTCTACCCAGTTTCGTTCTGTGGGCCAGTGCCAAGAGCGAGCCGCAAATAATCCACAGTGAAAGACCAACTCCCATGGCTGTGAGCAAGTGTTTGCCGTAGGTCAGCCCGGCGATCAGCAGGGCGCCGCCAATTGCAACCACGAGACCTGCTTTAAGATTGGGCAAAGATGTCTTGAGGCTGTCCCGCTTCCATTTGAGAGTGGGACCAACGGCCATGGCGATCATTAGCGGGATCATGATGGGTACAAAAGTGCGGGCGTAAAATGGTGGACCAACGGAAATTTTGTCGCGTCCCATCAAATCGATAAAGAGTGGATAGAATGTGCCTAAAAACACCGTCGCTGCAGCCGCTACCAGCAACAGGTTGTTGATGACCAGTCCGCCTTCGCGGCTTACGGGTGAGAAGGGGGCACCATATTTCAGTACGGGGAGGCGGACAGCATAGAGCGCCAATGCACCGCCTGTTGCCAGGACCAGCAGCGCCAAAATGAACACACCGCGGCCAGGATCAGTTGCAAACGCATGAACACTTGTCAGAACGCCAGACCGCACCACGAATGTACCGATAAGGCTTAGGGAAAACGTCAAGATGGCGAGAAGAATGGTCCAGCTGACCAATGCATGGCGTCGTTCCACTACAAGTGCTGAATGCAAAAGTGCAGTTCCTGCCAGCCATGGCATGAATGAAACGTTCTCCACAGGATCCCAGAACCACCAGCCACCCCATCCCAGAATATAATATGCCCAGAAGCTGCCAAGCGTGATGCCAATCGTGAGGAAGCACCAGGCGGCCAGGACCCAGGGTCGTACCCAGCGAGCCCAAGTGGCATCGACGCGACCCTCGATCAGGGCGGCTACGGCGAATGAAAAAGCTACCGAAAATCCGACATAGCCCAGATAGAGAAATGGCGGATGGATCACGAGGCCAGGA
>JANMKJ010000132.1:0-1571 GCA_031371945.1 Rhodobiaceae bacterium | reverse complement strand
TCGCGTACGCCCGGCGGATAGGCCTTGATATACCCTGGGTCCTTATCGGTCTTGTCGAATGGTGGCGTAAACAGGAGAACCAACTTATCACTTGGCCTCAGCAGCTGCTGGTAGGATTCCTGCATGGCCAAGGTGGCCCGGTCAAGTTTGGCGCCACCAGACAGCACAGCCCACGACTGGGCAATTGCGTCGATGCGGCATTCTTCATTCTGTGCTGACCCCAAAAGAGACCCATCATCAAAAAAGCCGCGCCTATACCAGCGGCCATCCCAACCATCCCGTTCCAATGCTTCTTGCAGGTTAACGATGCGATTGATCCACTTTGCCACCCGGGTTGTGTCTCCTCTCGCCGCCGCGACCGAGCTAAAGTCCCGCAGTGTAGAAAGCAGGAACCATCCCAGCCATACGCTTTCACCCTTGCCGCCCTCACCTACCCGGTTCATCCCGTCGTTCCAGTCTCCGGTTCCGATCAACGGCAACCCGTGCTCTCCTTCAGTCAAACTAAGGTCGAGAGCCCTGGCGCAATGCTCATAGAGAGTGGCCGATTCTTCAGACGGTGACGGCAGGAAAAATGCATCATGCTCGCCTGGCATCAGGGCTTGGCCTTCGATGAATGGCAGCGACGCCTCGAGGATTGATGCATCCCCGGTTACCTTTACGTAGAGGTTCACACAGTTGGCCAGCCACACTGTATCATCAGAGATTCTTGTGCGGACCCCCATGCCCGTGGCCGGGAGCCACCAGTGCTGGAAGTCGCCCTGGGAAAATTGCCGGGCAGCAGCACGCAGGATATGCTCACGGGCGATTTCCGGCCTTGTGGACAGAAGCGCCATGCAATCCTGCAGTTGATCACGAAAACCATAGGCCCCGCTTGCCTGGTAAAACCCTGACCTTGCCCACATGCGGCAAGCGATGGTTTGATACAGAAGCCAGCCATTCATCAAAATATCGAAAGAACGGTCCGGAGTCTTGACCTGGGTTGCATTTAGCGTCTGGTGCCAGTGGAGTTTCACATCCTGCAGAACATCGTCACATTGGATCGACCGGTAGCGGTTAACCAGATTCTGTGCCTCCGCAGCATTAACAGCCGCGCCGAGTGAAATCACAACCTCTTTCGTTTCACCGGCGGCCAGAGTGAGCGTTGATTGCAGAGCGCAACACGGGTCAAACCCTGCGCCGGTACGATTGCTCAACTTGACCTTTGCCCCCTGCGGCGATGCGAGATGGCCGTACGCACCCAAAAATTCCAGACGATCGCCAGTCCAACTGGTTTGCATGCCTCCCATGTCCGCAAACGCCACCTGTTCTGCACCTTGGGTTTTCCACGGATTTCGGGCGAGTACGGCACCCGTGCCAGCGTCCAATTCCGTGGCGACAAACGGGGCCGTGAGTTGGCGATTGGGGCCAAGCACCCACTCAACATAGTATGTGACGGTCAGCGTGCGGGGCGAAGCGCCATCATTGGTAAGTTTGAGTCGCGACAGTTTTATGCTGTCATCCAGCGGCACATATTGCAGCAATTCCATGCGCAGCTGATGAACATTGCGTTCGAACACCGTGTAACCAAAACC
>JANMKJ010000285.1:0-2037 GCA_031371945.1 Rhodobiaceae bacterium | reverse complement strand
ACCAGCGGGCCACGAGAAAATGCCCAAGCTCATGGATAAATACGATGATGGTCAGCGCAACTATAAAGGGAATCATGTAGCCAAACGGCACACTCAGGATACTCATGAAACTCATAACTGCTTCCCCGTTCTCCGGTTTTTACCGTCGTGCCTTGTTCAGTTTCGCCCGGCCCTGCGATTTGCTTCGCAAGGGCCATGCCAGAAGCACACCGTGATTCATAGTTTATTAACCACACAAGCTGGTATTTAAGTCAACATTTCGACAAAACATGGTTACCAGAGCAGCAGACCCTGGGAAGCGCCATTCCCCGCTCCGTGAACCCAGCCGATAAGGGCAGCAAGTACGGCAACGGTAATCAATCCGTCCACACGGTCGATTATGCCACCGTGACCCGGAATGAGATGGCCGGAATCCTTCACGCCGTAATGGCGTTTGAGGGAAGATTCGAACAGGTCTCCCGCCTGCTCGGCAATTGCCAATGCGCCAGCCATCACGGCCAGTACAGCCGAGGCTTCAAACTTGAGGAAGTGGGCGAACAGCAGGGATGCCAGCACGCCGCCGACAATTGCACCGCCAAGGCCAGCCCAGGTCTTTTTTGGTGAAATCCTTGGGGCAAGCCTGGGCCCGCCTATGGTGCGTCCGGCGAAATACGCCAGAATATCGGCGGCCCACACGACCAGAAAGATCCAAAGGATTGCGGCAAATCCGTAGACGGCATCCTGGCGCAGGAGAGTGAAGGCAATGACCGGCAAACCCACATAGAAGATGCCGAAGTAATTCCAGACGCTTTTGGGGCCATCGCCAAACCTGGCAAGCATGGCGGAAAGAAATGCGAGTCCAAGAACCGCTGAGGCGGCAGCCGTTGCACTGCCATACGCTGTCAAAAGCGTGCCAACGATGGCCGCTGCCAGGTGCAGCGCATATTGCAGATAATTGCCTGGAAAGACGATGCCCCACCACTCATGCGCAATGAGGCAACCGAGCAAAAGCGTGAACGCGAGAAACCAGTATCCGCCAAACCAGATGCACGCCACGACGACGGGAATGAGTACCACTGCAGAGGCAGACCTGATCGCCAGGTCACCCCACTTTGAAGGTGCTGCAGCGGTCATGCCGTTTGCGCTTGAATGCCACCGAACCTGCGATCGCGGGCACCAAATTCCTGGAGGGCGCTGGCAAAAATCTCGGCCGTAAAGTCGGGCCAGTACGCATCAATAAAAACAAACTCGGTATAGGCACACTGCCACAGCAGGAAATTTGAAATGCGCTGCTCTCCGCCCGTGCGAATGAGAACATCAGGATCAGGAATTCCGCGCGTATCCAAATGCGCTGAAATCAGTTCGGGCGAAATATCATCGGCGCAAACTTCCCCTGCAATCAACTTGTTGGCGATTGCCGATACGGCCCGACTGATTTCCTGCTTGCTGCCATAGTTGAACGCGACGACGAGATTGAGTTTGGTGTTGTCCTGGGTGAGACGTTCGGCATCGGCAAGCAATGAGACCATGCTGGGTTCGAGGTTTTCCCGCTCGCCGACAATGGTAATCTTCACACCCGATTGATGCAGCTCGGCTACGTCCTGCCTGATGAAACGCCGCAGCAAATCCAACAGGAACGACACCTCGGCGGCAGGCCTCGACCAATTTTCCGAGCTGAAAGAATATATGGTGAGATATTGGATACCGAAGTCGGACGCTGCTTTTACGGCGCGGCGCAGCGCTTCCACTCCCACCTTGTGACCTGCTGACCGGGGAAGCCCGCGCGCTGCCGCCCAACGGCCATTGCCATCCATGATGATGGCCACATGGCGCGGTGCAGTGTGCGATCTGTTCGAAGCCGTCACCATGGCACGTTCTTAAACCTGCATGATTTCTGCTTCCTTGTGCTTCAAGGCAGCGTCAATTTCCTTGATCGTATCGTCGGTCATTTTTTGGGTTTCTTCAGATTTTTTCTTGTGGTCGTCTTCGCTCAACAAATGTTCCTTCTCCAATGCCTTCAATTGATCCATGCCATCGCGCCTGACATTGCGCACGGCG
>JANMKJ010000281.1:0-4263 GCA_031371945.1 Rhodobiaceae bacterium | reverse complement strand
GCCTTTCCGCTGTCGCCCTTTGGCAGTGTCGCCCATGTGGGTCCCATGACCCGCAGCGTGGAAGATTCGGCCCTGATGATGAATGAAATCGCCAAGCCGGACGCCCGCGATTGGACCTCGCTGCCCTATGACCCGCGCGATTATATGAAGAAGCTGGACAAGGGCGTGAAGCGCTTGAAAATAGCCTACAGCCCCGCACTCGGTTACGCCGACGTTGATCCTGAAATAGCAGGACTGGTGAAACAGGCAGTGAAAGTGCTGGCCGACCTTGGCGCCATCGTCACCGAAGTGGACCCAGGCTTTGCAGATCCCGGTCCGTGCTTTCGCGTGCTCTGGTGGTCGGGTGTGCGCGCCCTGGTAAGCAAGATGAGCGAGGAAAAGCGCGCACTTCTCGATCCGGGACTTAAGGATGTCTACGAGCAATCCCTTGCCATCACCCCGGAAGACTATTTTGACGCCACGCGCGACCGTGGCCTGCTGGGCTCGCGCATGCGCCAGTTCATGCAAAGTTACGACGTCCTGATAACGCCAACCCTGCCGATCCCCGCGTTCGAAGCGGGAAAGCTCTCGCCGGTTGATGATGGCATGGGCAAATGGGTGAACTGGACGCCGTTTTCCTATCCCTTCAACCTGACCCAGCAGCCGGCTGCCAGCGTGCCCTGCGGTTTTACCAAGGCTGGGCTGCCGGCGGGCCTCCATATCGTGGGCCGCATGTTTGCCGATCATACGGTGCTGCGGGTTTCGCAAGCCTATGAAAACGCCACGCGCTGGACCCGCAAAAGGCCATTTGCGTGAACCAGGTTTCGGGCCTCTCCCGCCTGACGGCATGGTTTGTGTCGGACGCTCTGCCATGCTGGCTCGATGCGGGATTTGATGGGGTGAATGGACACTTTGTTGAAAGCCTCGCCCTTGATGGCACGCCCGAAACAACCGGTGTTTTGCGCACCCGGTCCACCGCCCGCCAGATCTATGTCTATGCCCACGCCCATGTCTTGGGAATAGCTCCGGCAGGCGCACTCGAAATTGCCGAGCGTGCCTTTGGCAACTTGCGAAAACTCGCCTGGATTGATGGCGCAATGCCGGGCTTTGCCTCCACCTTCAATCGTTTCACAGGAAAGGTGGTCGACCCGCTGCGCGATCTCTATGATCACACCTGCGTTCTCCTGGCGCTCGCCTGGCTCGTCAAGGCAACTGGAAATCCTACATACCGTGAGCACATTGCTGAAACTCTTCTGGCCATTGACCACACGTTGTGCGCCGATCACGGTGGCTGGGCCGAAGACAGCAACGGCACCTTGCCCCGTCGGCAAAACCCGCACATGCATTTTTTTGAAGCCTGCCTTGCCCTTGCGGAAACCACCAGCGAGAAAATCCACATCGAACGCGCCACGCAACTGTTCGCATTGTTTCAAACAAATTTTTTCGATCACGAACTCGGAACGCTGCGCGAATATTTCGGGCCCCGCTGGGAAGTGGCCGATGAATTCAACTCAGACAGCCTCGATCCCGGCCACATGGCCGAATGGGTGTGGCTGTTGCGGCGCTATCAACGCCTGGTTCCCGCCATAAATGTTGATCCCTATTGTGAGAAGCTTCTTAACACCGCACAAAACCTCGGCATTCAACCCGGCGGAATATTCCTCAGCGACGAAGTTTCAGCCCAGGGAGAGTTCCTGAAATCCACCAGTCGCCTCTGGCCCCAGGCCGAACTCATCAAAGCCCATGTCATGCAATTTACATCACTGGGAAACGCAGAAAATCTCAGCCGCGCCGATGCCGTTGCCAACCAACTTTTCAAAGCCCATCTCGCCAAAACACCCAAAGGCACCTGGCGCGACTGCCTCGACACCAGCGGCGCCAACATCGCTAGGACCATTCCTGCCAGCTCAGCCTATCATCTGTGTACAACGGTCGCAGAACTGGTGGCCCAGGTTACTCTGCGAGAAAAGAGCGAACCGCTGCCAAGCTGACGTCAGGTGCCTCCTCGTGCGGCACATGACCCAGCGTGGGCAAGGTGACAAGTCTGGCAAATGGCAGAACCCGCAAGTAATCGGCAGCGTTGGTCAACGGAACCATCGCGTCCTTGGCACCCCACAGCAACAGCACCGGAACTTTGATTTCCCTTAAGATAGGTTCGGGATCGACAAGCACCGTCTGGCGCATGCGTTCCAGCATTGCGGCACGGTTTCCGGGCGCCAGCAGCAAGGCGTGATATCTCTCGAGAGTTTCATCGGTCAGAAGGTCCGGATTTCCATACGCAGCGGCAATGTTCGGACGCAATATCGCCTTGGGAAGCACATAGCGCATCGCACTCATGAGCGCAGGAACCTCTGGCGCTTTTCCATAAGCAAATCCTGGGCTGGCAAAGCCGTCCGGCGAGATGAGAACGAGCTTCATCACCCGGTCCGGGTGCGCTTCAGCGAATCTCCAGGCAAGACGACCGCCTATCGAATTTCCGATCAATACGGCATTTTTGACCTGCAGCCTGTCCATGAGTGCAAGCAGAATGTCCATTGAGCGAACATCTGTGTAAACGCCATTTGGGTCAGGGTCTGAAAGTCCCGATCCCGGAAGATCAAAGCGAATGACACGGTACTCGCCATCGAGGGCAAGAGCCCAGGCTTCAAATGTATGCAGGCTGGAGCCGAAACCATGCAACAAGATAATCGCTGGAGCATCCCGGGGCCCCGTATCTCGCACATGCAGCCGGTATCCGCCCATGTCGACCAAGTCCCCCGGCACCCGCAGATATGTGGCTTCCAGCTTCGCCCGGGGAATATCTGGCGTCCATAACCAGAACGACACTGCAGCAAGACCAACTGCAATGATCAGAAGTGTCGCAATCAACACGGACTTCATCCAGACCTTCCCAAAATCGCCACATCATGCCGCAACGGCCATATATACCCAAGTGTTAAACCGAAGCAACCAATTCTAAATTAAAGTGTCTGGGGGACTAGGATTCGAACCTAGACAATCAGAGTCAGAGTCTGAGGGCCTACCGTTAGCCGATCCCCCAATTATGAGCCGGGTCTGGTGGGTGTTTAGCGGCGGTGCCGACATTGTGCAAGTGTGCTTTTGGGCCTCAGGTTCTGAATTGCTTGATCAGGCTGGCAAGGCTGGGTTGCGACGATCCGGCACCCGGAGGTGGCTGGCTTGGAATGGGTTGGCCTGAAAGGGGCGAAACCCGGACAGTTGGCGTTGGTGCTACCTGGCCGAAGGCTGACGGGGCAGGTTGGATGCCAGGGCGCTGCTGGATGGGAGGCGGAGCAGAAAGGTCGCGGCGGATGGTGGAGGGCTGCGGCGGCGGCGCCAGCGGCGTCGGGGCCTGCTCGGTGGTATAGCTTGCACTGTCAGGGTTGAAGGTTTGGGCCCGCCAGCGGTTGACGATTTCGTGCAGGAACGTATCGTCAGGCAGGTCTCTAGCCCAGTTGGTGGTGAACGAAGCCGTGTTGCTCTTGGGCGATGCATCGGCCGGCAGCATGTCGAATTTGATGCGCGTGGGCAAAGCAACACCTTCGCCGAACACGATGGCTTCGCCCGTTCCCATGGTCGACATGAATTCCAGCAAGCTGGCGGCCGCATCGGAAATGCCGGCGCGCAAAATGTCCTGGTCGCGCTCGTTGGTCAGACGCATGGAGAAAATGGTGTTGCACTGGGATAAGATAGTAGGATCAAGCTCTGCCGGACGCTGGGTCACCATGCACAGGGAAACGCCGTATTTTCGGCCTTCCTTGGCAATTTTGGAAATGGCCCGCTTGGTGGGTTCGAAACCGAGGGTCTTGTCGATCGGCACATACCGATGGGCTTCTTCGCACACGAAGGTGATTGGAATGCGTCCCGCACTCCACACGCCGAAATCAAATGCCAGCCGCGCCAGAACCGAAACCACAACGTTGATGATCTCCGATGGCAATCCACCCAATTCCAGAATGGCAATGGGCTTGCCGTTGACCGGAATGCGGAAAAGCCGAGCCAGAACGGAAACCATGTTGTCCTGAACCGTAAGGCTGCCGAACATGAAGCCATAGCGCGGATCACGCGTGATTGTTTCGATACGGGCCTTCAACCGCTTGTAGGGAGCAAGCTCACCGCGCAGTTCGAGCTTGCCGATATATTCTTCAAGGATGTTGATGAGATCAGAAGTCCTGTAGGGCAAAGGCGTATCCACGCCAATGTTTGCACCTTCGATCACAGAAGTGGTACGGGCAACGCCTGCCTTGTCGCGGCGCTGGTTGCTCATGTAGCGGCCCTTGGCCATGG
>JANMKJ010000142.1:0-2376 GCA_031371945.1 Rhodobiaceae bacterium | reverse complement strand
GGCACGACCTGGGCCGGCGGCAAGACCAGCGACAGTGACGTAATGGCAAGAAGCGAGAAGCCAAAGCCTGAGAAGCCCCTGACGATCGCAGCAAGGAAAATGCAGGTGACGGCGAAAGCCATGATGGGGTAGGACATGGTTTTGACATTGCGCCGGGTTTGCCATCCCGACTAGCACCAGATTTGACCAATTCACCAACCCCGTACCCCTCTTGACACACTCATTCCAAATGTGCCATTTGTGTTCCTGTTACGTTCTTTTAAACTGGGGGAGACTTTATGGACTGGGCGAGGGCCATCGAACGCAACAGCGAGGCGCTCAAGGGCATTGTTGAAGTCCTGTTCGCCATGCTCGGCCTTACCGGTGAAGCTTCGGTCGACCGATGGCCCCAATCACTTTACCGCAACGTGCTACGCGTCCTGCGTCCTGCCGAATCCGCGGTTCGCCGCCTTGTCGTGATCGCGGCCCGTGGCCTGGTGGTGAAGACCGGTCCCTCGCGTTCCATGCCGAAAGAGTTAATAAGGAAAGGTGGCCAATCGCGACCATCGTTTAGGCTGTTCGATCCGGTGAAAACCTTTGCAGGTTCCTGCCGTGATGCAGCCCCACGGGTCCTCCCGCGCATCCACGTCTTTGGGCATGATCCCCGGGTGATAGCACTGTGGGCCGCGCGAACCTCGACAACTCCCGCTGTGGCGCACGACGGCCTCGTCAACGCCCAGCGCATCGTGCGCAGGCTGCAGGCTCTTAAATCCGCACTCGACAATCTCCCACACCAGGCAAGGCGGCTGGCACGGGCGCGGGCGAGGCTTGCGAACGCGCCAAGCCATAAGTTCAAATCACCGCTTAGGCCCGGTCCGCCACCCGGCCATCGCAAGCGCAGACTTCACGAAATCGACGAAATCCTCGCCGAATGCCATGGGCTGGCCCGAGACGCTTTGAAATTTGACACGTCGTGAAAGGCCCATTCTCCCGACGGTAAGGAGTTACCAAAACGAAAAATGGCCGGGTTACGGGCCCAGCCATTTGTTCGGTGTAGAGGTGTATTCCAGAATTGGTTGGAGTTAATGGGTAACGGCAGCTAAGGCGTGGGCATGGTCGGGCTCAATGAGGCCGATAAGCGCACCCGTCGAATCTGTGACGACGGCCAGCTTGCCAACGCCGGGAACCCGGGTATTGGGGCGCATGACTTCGCCGCCAGCCTTGGCCGTGTCAGTTTCAGCCTTGTTGATATCGCCCACCGACATATAGGTCATCCAATGGGATGGAACGCCGGCATAGTCAGGTGCCGTGAGCTCAAAAATCCCGCCAACGGGGCGTCCATCTTTCCTTGCAATCCAATAGCTTGCGCCGTCTGGCAGGGGGGAGGGCTCAAACTGCCATCCCAGGGTGCGACCATAAAAAGCGAGGGCGATTTCTGGTTCCCACGTGTTAAGTTCGTGCCACCAGTTACGTTGCGGCGTGGTCATTTTTGCGATTCTCCCTCTGAGAAGTTAATGATCGTGTCGCCGTGATTCCAATGTGACCTGTGGTGTGGGCGAGGATGTGGCTCAATTGGGGCGAAATGGGGCATTGCAAGATCGGCCTCATGCAAGGGCAAAAATTTCGTCACTTTGGGGTTGACGTAACAGACTCATCCCACTAGAACCCCGCATGTTCTCAAGCGACAGGCAGTCTGGGTTTCGCACCCTTAAACGCTGGCGAGGGAACAACAAACGACATTCGAGGTCATGCCTTTCACGGATTTGTTCCTGATAGGCCTCTGGTTTTGAGCACTGCGGGATCCCGAACCGGGTCACGCCAGTGTTTTTACGTCATGTGCAATCCGGTTCAACAGTTTATACGAAGGTAGATCAGGCCCGATGCCGACAATCAACCAACTTATTCGTAAGCCACGCAGCGTTCCAAGCTATCGGAACAAGGTTCCTGCGATGCAGTCTTGCCCCCAGAAACGCGGCGTTTGCACGCGCGTTTATACCACAACACCGAAGAAGCCGAACTCGGCGCTTCGCAAGGTCGCCAAGGTACGCTTGACCAATGGCTTCGAAGTTGTGAGCTACATTCCGGGCGAAGGCCACAATCTTCAAGAGCACTCGGTGGTCATGATCCGTGGCGGCCGCGTCAAGGATTTGCCCGGCGTTCGTTATCACATCATCCGCGGTATTTTGGATACGCAAGGCGTCGTCAAGCGCCGCCAGCGTCGTTCAAAGTACGGCGCGAAGCGTCCTAAGTAAGGCGAGGGGAGTAACACATGTCACGTCGCCATAAAGCAGAAAAACGCGTTATCAATCCGGACCCTAAGTTCGGTGATCTCATTCTTTCCAAGTTCATGAACAACCTCATGTACGAAGGCAAAAAGTCCGTAGCCGAAGGCATTGT
>JANMKJ010000233.1:0-3288 GCA_031371945.1 Rhodobiaceae bacterium | reverse complement strand
CAAACATGTAGGAAATCACCGGATAGAGTGCGACCAACGAGAAGACGCCGGTAGCGATGATACCCTTGTAGAGGGCACCCATGATGTTGTTATTGGCCCCCAGCTTCACGAAGAACGAGCCAATGATTGAGGTGATGACACAAGCACCACCGATGGCCAGCGGCAGAACCATGCCGGCAAGCTTCATGGCATCTGGCAACACGATGGCCGCCAGCACCATGGTGGCGACCGTTGTCACCACATAGGTTTCAAACAGGTCAGCGGCCATGCCGGCGCAATCGCCCACATTGTCGCCGACGTTGTCAGCAATGGTTGCAGGGTTGCGTGGATCATCTTCCGGAATGCCGGCTTCTACTTTGCCGACCATGTCGCCGCCCACGTCTGCACCCTTGGTGAAGATGCCGCCGCCGAGACGGGCAAAAATGGAGATGAGAGAAGCACCGAATGAGAGGGCGACCAACGCATCGATGACGGTGCGGCTCGTGGGGTCAAGGCCGAGAGAGCCCGTGAGGAACCCAAAGTAGAGGGTAACGCCAAGCAAACCCAGGCCAGCCACCAGGAGACCAGTTACGGCACCTGCCTTGAAGGCGAGATCGAGACCGCCGGCGAGGCTCTTGGTTGCGGCCTGTGCGACGCGCACGTTGGCGCGCACGGACACGTTCATGCCAATAAATCCAGCGGCACCCGAGAGAATTGCCCCAATGAGAAAGCCGATGGCGGAATAGCCACCCAGGAGAACCCAGGCGACGACGAAAATCACGGCACCGACGACGGCGATGGTTTGATACTGACGCTTGAGATAGGCGGAGGCGCCTTCACGCACGGCGGCTGAAATTTCCTGCATGCGGGCAGAGCCTGCATCAGCGGCCAGAAGGCCTTTTGTAGTGATAATCCCATAGACGATGGACAGCGCGCCCGCGAGCACGATCAGCCAGAGAGTGGAGGTCATGAATCAACCCTTTTTGTTTGTGTTGCCCCGGGCCATTTCCAGCTGCGCGAATCTACGCACCCGGCCCCTGCCCCGGATTGATGGGTGGGATATGCCAAATTGGCCTTCAAGAAGCAATGGTTAGTATTGCTGCAATTGCATTATTTGAGATGATGTTCGCACCCCTGAAATTGAGGGAAAACAGCCAAATATAGTGTATCAGGTTGCGTGGGTCTTGCGGGTGGCGAGCCAGGCGAGAAGTATCAGGGTAAGCACCGCGGCTGGGAACATGGCAGAACTTACGGCTGCCCAGCCCAAACCGTCCAACACCTTGCCGGAACTGAACGATGCCACAACCATCAAGGCAGAGATTCCAAAATCGTTTGCGGCCTGGACCTTGCCACGTTCGGCGGCGGTATAGGTGGTTGTGAGCATTGTCGTGCCGCCAATGAACCCGAAGTTCCAGCCCAAGCCCAGCAGAATCAGGGCCACGGCAAAATTCCCAAACTTGATGTCAAGAATGGCGACGGCCCCAGCGGCAATCAACAGGACCATGCCTGCGGCCACGACCCGCTCGGCGCCCCAGGCCTTGATCACGTGGCCGGTAAAGAAACTGGGCACGAACATGGCGAGCACATGCCATTGCAGCACCCACGATGCGTCAAACTTGGTAAAGCCGCAGCCAATCATGGCAACGGGTGCTGCGGTCATCATGAAGTTCATCATGCCGTAGGAAATGATGGCAGCAGCCATGGCCACGATCATCCGGGGCTGGCTCAGGAGCTCCGGCCAGGAACGGCGTGGTCCGCTGATTTCCTCGGCAGTAGGCTTTGGCAATTTGAGAAACAGCAAGACTATGATGGCGGCTGCGGCAATGACGCTCGCTGCAAAGTACGACCCTGCAAAGGTGAAGGGTGCGAACACATCGGCGGTTTGGCTCGAGATCAAGGTTCCGGCAATCGCCGCTACGACCCCACCCGTGAGAACCCAGGAAATTGCTATGGGTTTCAGCTCAGGCGTAGCACCTTCGACGGCAGCAAAGCGATAATAGCCACTGGTGGCCTGGAAAACGCCTTGCAGGCCGGTGGCAAGGCAAAAAAGTGAAAAGTTTCCGACGAAGATTGCATAGGTAGCAAGCGCTGAACCGACGATGCTGGCAAACGCGCCACAAACAAACACGGGCAGCCGGCCAAACCTTTGCATCAGCAGGGACGCGGGTATGGTAACGAGGGTTGATCCAATGACGAAGGTGGTGATCGGGGTCGTCGCCCACCCCGGGCTGGGGGCCAGCATCAATCCCACCAGGCCTGCCGTTGCAAATACGGTGATGACACAGCTTGAGTAGAGCGCCTGCGAAATTGCCAGCAGCAAGATATTGCGCTTGGCGAGGGCAAGGTCGGTCATGCAGCGAATTCGTCCGGCCGCCTAGACCTTGCCAGCGTGTTCAGGACGCCGTTGATAAAGCGCGGCTCTTCATCGCCGAAGAATGCCCCTGCCACGTCGAGATACTCGGAAATCGCCACGCGGGTTGGGACACTCTCCATGAACATGATTTCATAGGCGGCGGCACGCAGGATGGCACGCACCGTGCTATCGAGGCGATGGAGGGGCCAGGCCTTGTCGAGAATGGCATCTACGGCAGGATCGATAGTGGCCTGTTCGCGAACGGTGCCGTCGACAATTTGTTTCAGGAATTTGAAATCGGCTTCGCCGCACTGCCCGTCGTCAAAATTTTCACCTACGACGCGGCTCGAAAACTGTGCCAGGGTTTCACCAACGTCGGAGCCTGCCAGGTCCATCTGATAAAGGGCCTGCACCGCGCCGAGACGGGCCGCCGACTTCGTAGTAGGTTTGGTGCGCTTGGTGGTCATGGGCTGGCCTTGGCTTGCATGGCGCGCTTGAAACGGATCATGGCGAGCGCTGCGTCGGCTGCGGCCCCACCCTTGTCGCCTTCAGAAACGCGGGCCCTCGCCCAGGCCTGTTCGTCATTTTCGCAGGTGAGAATGCCATTTCCGATGCACAGGCCATCGAGTGTCAATGACATGATGCCGCTGGCGCTTTCATTCGACACGATTTCATAGTGGGTGGTTTCGCCGCGCAGCACGCAGCCCAGGACAACGTAGCCATCGTAGCCTTCGGAGATTTCAGCCAGGGCCACGGCTCCGGGCAACTCCAGTGCACCGGGAACGGCCATGCGGTCCCACGTGGCCCCTGCCCGCTCAAGGGCGGCAATCGCACCATTGCACAGTTCATCACACATCGCCTCATAGAAGCGTGCTTCCAGAATGAGGACGTGGGCTTTCAGCTTTTCTGAAGTGCGTGATTTCTGTTCTGTTTTCATGACGTTTCAAACTCTGCCA
>JANMKJ010000185.1:0-2678 GCA_031371945.1 Rhodobiaceae bacterium | reverse complement strand
CCCAGCGTTACCCCCGCGAAATGACAATCGTCATACAGCATCAATATGAAAACCTGGTGGTGAGGGAAGACCGCTTTGAAGTAGAACTATCATTCGACAATATCGTTGAAAAACTCATTATCCCTTTCAATGCGGTGAAGGGTTTCCTTGATCCTGCCGTGCAATTTGGCCTGCAATTTGAAGTAGTCACCGTTGAGCCTGTTGCAGAAACTGATAAAAAGCCGGTGAAACCGAACGTAACAATACTTAAATCCGGGGATGATGAGGTTGAGGCAAGCGAAACTGAGCCAAGTGAACCCAAAGAAGGCCCAAAAGTGGTTTCACTAGATTCGTTTCGCAAAAAATAGAATTGGGACGGCCCATGAAAATGCAAAAATTCGGCATGGCACTTGTTGCGGTAGTGCTCTTGTTCATATCACCACTCGCCTTCGCACAAACCGCCCAGGAACAATCTGGTCTCGCGGCTCTCGCCACCCTTGACCTCAAGCACGCCGCCGCCAAAAGCATATTTGGTGCAGAAAAGCTGCCCGCCAACCTCGCACCGCGGGCCATTGGCTCCTATGCAAGAGGCTGCCTTTCGGGGGCCCAGGCATTGCCGGTGGACGGTCCGGCATGGCAGGTCATGCGCACCTCGCGCAACCGCAACTGGGGTCATCCAGCACTCATCAAACTGGTGGAACGTCTTGCCCAGGAAGCCAAGGCCAAGGATGGCTGGAACGGCCTTATGGTAGGCGATATTGCCCAGCCCCGCGGCGGGCCAATGCTCACGGGCCATGCCAGCCACCAAATCGGCCTCGATGCTGATGTCTGGCTTAACCAGATGCCTAACCACACCATGAGCTATAAGGAGCGTGAGGATCTTGCCGCGACGTCGGTGGTCAAGGACCGGCTGACGATGAACTACAACGTCTGGACCGAAGCCCACGCACGGCTGATCAAGCGCGCCGCCCAATACCCCGAAGTCGCCCGCATTTTCGTGCATCCCCCAATCAAGGCCGAGCTTTGCAAGTGGGCAACAGGCGACCGTTCCTGGCTTGCCAAGGTACGCCCCTACTTCAACCATACCTATCATTTCCACATTCGCATCAAGTGCCCCGAGGGTTATGCCGGCTGCAAAAACCAATGGGCGCCCTCGCCCAAGGATGGCACCGGCTGTGGCGAGGAACTGGCCTACTGGATGGGCCAGGCACCCTGGGCGAAGAAAAAACGCGATCCAAACGCCAAGCCGGTCAAACCGGCGCCCCCCTTGACTCTCGCTGCCCTTCCTGCTGAATGCCGCGCCGTTGTGACGGCCCCTTAGACCGTCGCTAATTTGGATTAAGGAGTGGAGCCCGCCTGGGCCTTCCATGACACAAAGTAGCAGTTCTCCAGGTGACGCACCCGCCAGCAACGGCGCCTCATCGACCAAATACAAGCTAGCCTTCGCCTCTATCGGCGTCGTCTTTGGTGACATCGGCACGAGCCCGCTTTACTCCATGCGTGAAGCGCTGCGCCCGGTGGTAAATGCGGGTGGCGACCTGCGCCTTGCGGTGCTCGGCGTCGTCTCACTCCTCATCTGGGCCCTGTTGCTGATTGTTTTCGTCAAATACGTGATCCTGCTCATGCGCGCCGACAACAAGGGCGAAGGCGGCATACTTTCCCTGGTGGTGCTGGTGGAAACCCTTCTCAAGAAAAAGGGTGGCATCGTATTGGCCCTGGGCATCATTGGCGCTGCCTTTTTCTTTGGCGACGCCATGATCACTCCCGCCATGTCGGTACTCTCGGCCATTGAGGGGCTCAAGGTCATTAATCCCCGTTTTGAAGCTTTCGTCGTACCCTTGACCCTCGCGGTCCTGTTTAGCCTATTTACCCTCCAGTACCGCGGTACAGCAGGCGTGGCCCAAATTTTTGCCCCGGTAACTGCCTTTTGGTTTTTTGTGATCGGCCTTATTGGCCTCGTTCACATCGGCGATGACCTGGAAATATTCACGGCCCTCAATCCCCTCTATGGCGTGCGCATGCTGGTTGAACAGCCGGGCCTTGCCCTGTTGGTTTTCGGAGGCGTGTTCCTGGCAGTTACCGGTGGCGAAGCGCTTTACGCCGACATGGGGCATTTCGGTAAGAAATCCATTCGCATTGCGTGGATGGCGGTCGTGTTTCCAGGACTTGTGCTGAACTATTTGGGCCAGGGCGCCTTTATTATCGCCAATCCGCAATCGGTCGAAAATCCGTTTTTCCTGATGGTGCCCAACTGGGGCCTTATCCCGCTTGTCATTCTGGCAACGCTCGTAACCGTCATTGCCAGCCAAGCGGTTATTACCGGCGCATTTTCCATAGCCCAGCAGGCCATTGCCTTGGGTTTGCTTCCCCGCATGAACATTACCCACACCAGCGAAACCGAACAGGGGCAAATCTATATTGGACAAATCAACTGGATGATTCTCGCCGGTGTTGTCTTGCTCGTCATCGTGTTCAAATCTTCCCACAATCTCGCGTCCGCATATGGCGTGGCGGTCAACACCTCCATGGTCGTTGATACGATTTTGGCGCTCGTGTTTTTCTGGAAAGCCCGGTCGCTGCCCGTGTGGCTGGTGCTTCCTGCGCTGGTTGGAATTTTGGTGATCGAACTCACGTTCCTTGCCGCCAATGGACTGAAACTCGCAAGCGGTGGCTACATGCCGGTGATGATCGGTTCAACC
>JANMKJ010000178.1:0-5625 GCA_031371945.1 Rhodobiaceae bacterium | reverse complement strand
GTGGTCAGCGTGGGATCGAGCAGTACATGATGCTCGACCGTATCCAGAAGGAGCTTGGCCTTTACCCAGTTGTCATCCTCGGGGACCTCGTCTTCGCCTGCCGGATTGTCACCGGATGGAAAGGCAAGGGGTGCAATGCCGCCTTCCGCTGGCAGGTGCTGCACCATGATGGCACCGCTGCGCCAGTGGGTGGTTTTTTCGCCGCGCGCCAGGAGTGGGCCTGAGACCAGCCGCAGCCGTGTGGGTATCTGCTCGGACTGCTTGAAATAGATGTGGGCCGCATCGGCCAGCGACGTTCCGTCCAGCGGCACGATGCCCTGGTATCGCTCCATCTCCGAACCCTGGTCAACCGTCATGGCAAGATAACCATGGCCGAGCAGGTCCTGCTGCGTGGGCGTCGTCAGCGCGCTGAGTCTTTCCCGGTTGAACCGGGCGTAGCCGCGCACCCCGCCGGGCGAGACGAAATCCGCAACGATCATGTCGACCGGGCCATCGGTCTTGGTCTGCAGGATGAACTTGCCATCAAACTTCAGCGTGGCGCCGAGCATGGCCGTCAGCGCAATGGCCTCGGCCAGGAGGGCTGAAACTTCCGGCGGGTAGTCGTGCCGCTGCAGGATGTCGTCGATGACGGCACCCAGCCGCACGATGCGGCCACGCACGGCAAGTGGCTTTACGTCGAAAGGCATGACTGAATCCGTGGTGGGCATTATTTTACACCAAAGCAGTGCAGCAGAATGGCCTTCTGGGCGTGCAGGCGGTTTTCAGCCTCATCGAAGACCACCGATTGCGGCCCGTCCATGACTTCTGAGGTGACTTCCTCGCCCCGGTGGGCCGGCAGGCAATGCATGAAGATGGCATTTTTCTCGGCCCGGTTCATCAGCGCCTGGTTCACCTGGTAGGGTTTGAGCAGGTTGTGCCGGTTGGCAGCATCACCATCATGCATCGAAACCCATGCATCGGCGACGACGCATGTAGCACCTGTCACCGCAACCTCGGCCGATGATGTGGCCATGATGTCAGCCCCGTGGGCCCGGGCCCAGCCCATCACATCCGGGTTCACCATCAGCGTGTTGGGACAGGCCAGGCGCAGCTTGCCGCCGAGCCGTGTCACGGCATGCACGAAGGACGTGGCCACATTGTTGCCGTCACCCACCCAGGCAATGGTTTGCTTCTCCAGTGGCCCCACATGTTCTTCGATTGTCAGGATGTCGGCAATGATCTGGCACGGGTGCGACTTGTTGGTGAGACCGTTGATCACCGGAACCGTTGCATGCTTTGCAAGTTCCAGAAGGTCATCATGGTTCTTGGCGCGGATCATGATGGCATCCACGTAGCGTGACAGTACCCGGGCCGTATCGGCAATGGTTTCACCCCGGCCCAATTGCATGTCGCCCGATGAGATGAGCATGGACTGGCCGCCCAGCTGGCGAATGCCAACTTCAAACGAGACCCGAGTGCGGGTTGAGGGCTGCTGGAAAATGAGGGCCACGATCTTGCCCGCAAGCGGAGCCCCGTCATCAAGCGTGCCCTTGGACACACCCGCCCGTGCCACCTTCATGTCTTTTGCCACGTCGAGGATTTCGCGCAGGCGCTCTCCCTCGAAATCCGAAAGATCAAGAAAATGCTGGGGCGCTGCCATCACAAAGCAGCCTTCCTGGCTTCCAGTGTACGGCAGGTGGCGTCAAGCTTGTTGACGGCTTCGGCAATGTCGTCATCGGTTACCACAAGCGGCGGCAACAGGCGGATCACGTTGTCGCCGGCACCAATCGTCAGCAGTTTGTGCTGCAGGGCCGTTGCCTGGAACTCCGTGTTGGGTGTCACGCACTTGATGCCCATCATCAGGCCAACACCGCGTATATCCTCGATGATGGTGGGATGCTCGTCCTTGAGGCGGGCGAGCTTCTGTTTCAACACCAGGGCGCGTTGCTGCACGCTGTCAAGAAAACCGTCAGCCAGGACCACATCCAGCACCGCATTGCCAACGGCGGTTGCCAAGGGGTTGCCGCCAAACGTCGAACCATGGGTGCCCGCCACCATGCCCTGTGCTGCGTTTTCAGTTGCAAGGCACGCTCCCACGGGAAAGCCGCCGCCAATGCCCTTGGCCACGGCCATGATGTCAGGCGTGATGCCGGCCCATTCATGGGCAAAGAGCTTGCCGGTGCGGCCGATGCCGCATTGGACTTCATCGAGCAGCAGCAGCAGGCCACGCTCGTCACAGAGTGTGCGAAGGGCGCGCAAGGTTTCGGGAGGTACCGGCCGCACCCCGCCTTCACCCTGCACCGGTTCAATCAGAATGCCAGCCGTTGCCGGGCCGATGGCTGCCAGCAATGCGTCCCAGTCACCAAACGGCACCTGGTCAAATCCTTCAACCTTGGGGCCAAAGCCCTCGAGGTATTTGGCCTGGCCGCCGGCGGCAATGGTGGCCAGTGTCCGGCCATGGAAGGCCCCTTCAAAGGTGATGATGCGAAAGCGTTCCGGCTGGCCCTTCGCATAGTGATATTTGCGTGCCATCTTGATGGCGCATTCCAGCGCTTCGGCACCCGAATTGGTGAAGAACACCGTATCGGCGAAAGTGGCTTCCGTGAGCCGTGCGGCCAATTTCTCCTGGCCCGGCATCTGGTAGATGTTGGACGTGTGCCAGATTTTTTGGGCCTGGTCGGTCAAGGCCTTGACCAGGTGCGGATGCGAATGGCCACAACTGGTCACCGCAACACCCGCCCCAAAATCCAGGTAAGCCTCACCCGCCTCTGTGTATACGCGTACACCTTCACCCCGCTCAAAACTCACATTGGCACGGTTGTAAGTGGGTAGAACGGCAGCAATCATATCTTTTGTTCCCTGGTCCAAAGCAAAAAGCGCCGCTCTGGGAACGGCGCGACATGCTACTGTTCTCTTATAAGTGCATGATTGCATGGGGTCAATTGCGTTGCGTGTGGCCCACCCTCAACATGAGTCAAAACAGCGCATGGACGAGGGATTCATTCGGATTCATGATGATCTAAAGGTTTTGTTAACCAGACGACGGCGCCATCGATATCTGGGGAAAACATTAAAAACTCTGGGGTCGATTATTGAGTTTCGCTTACCGCGTATAGTAGTGTCCGCTCATTAGAGCTACGACATGTAGCGTTCCATGGTCAGGTCAAGAGTTAACGCGTTGAATTTTCGATTCAACGAATGAAGAAGGATTCAAAAGTGAACGAGATGCCATCACAAGTCACGGGCGTGGAAAAAATGCCATGGACCGACGAGCGCGTAGAGCTGCTCAAAAAGCTCTGGACCGAAGGCCATTCCGCCAGCCAGATCGCTGCCCGGCTTGGCATGGGTGTGACCCGCAACGCGGTCATCGGCAAGGTCCACCGCCTGAACCTATCGGGTCGTGTCACCCAGCCCCGTTCTTCCGAACCGCGGGCCCCCCGCAAGACCCGTGAGCCGAGCCATCCCGGCCGTCCCACCGGTTCGCCTTCCATGCCAAGTGCCGGCAACGCCGCCTTGAAAACCTTTGCCCGTGCCGAACCCCTGCAGCGCCAGATCGCCCTGCCGGAACCCCAGCCGTTGCGCCTTGTTGACCTGCCGAAGGGTGGCCGTGTCACCATTCTCCATCTCTCGGACAAAACCTGCAAATGGCCGATCGGTGATCCAGGTTCAGAAGAATTCTGTTTCTGCGGCCACAGCCCGCGCGACAAGTCACCCTACTGTGAATACCACGCCCGTGCTGCCTACCAGCCCATGCAGGACCGCCGGCACAGGAAGTTCGGCTAAGCCGCACCAAACCGTTCGTCGAAGGAGTACCCCATGCTGCGCACTGTGCGGATGGGGTCGCTTTCGCGGCCGCGCTGCAAAGATTTCCGCAAGCGGCCGACATGCACATCAACCGTGCGCTCATCCACGTAAATATCGCGTCCCCAGACGGCATCCAGCAGCTGGGCCCGTGAATAGACCCGTCCCGGGTTCTGCATCAGATGTTCGAGCAGGCGAAATTCGGTGGGAGACAGGTTGATGTCGCGCTTGGACCGCGTCACACGGCGTGCCCGCCGGTCAAGGGCAATGTCACCGGCATTCAATACTTCAGCCACCGCATCCGGATTGGCCCGCCGCAAAATGGTGCGCACCCGTGCCAGAAGTTCCGGCACGGAAAATGGTTTTACGATGTAGTCATCCGCACCCGTGGCAAGGCCGCGCACGCGCTCGTTTTCCTCGCCCCGGGCGGTGAGCATGATCACCGGAATATCGCGGGTTTCGGGCCTTGCCCTGAGCAGGCGGCACACTTCAATGCCGGAAATGCCAGGCAGCATCCAGTCAAGCACGATCAGGTCCGGCCGCTCTTCACCAACCAGATGGGCCACGTCCTCACCCTGTGCCGTGGCACGCACCCGGTAACCCTCAGCTTCAAAATTGTAGCTGAGCAGGATCTGGATCGGCTCTTCATCTTCAACAATCAGGATCGAGGCGGACATTGTATTAGTTTTTCACCTTCGGGCTAAAGCTTGTGGTGCTGGTCGAGTCCTTCTTCGGACGTTCCTCCGCAATGGGCCTGCCATGCACGAGGAAATAGATGTTCTCGGCAATGTTCGTGGTGTGGTCGCCAATGCGTTCCATGTTCTTGGTGCCAAACAGCAGGTGCGTGCAGGGGCCGATCATCCGCGGGTCTTCCATCATGTAGGTCAGCAGTTCACGGAATATGGAATTATACAGGGCGTCAATGTCCTCATCGGCGCGCCATACCAGCATGGCTTTTTCGGCATCATTGCGGGCATAGGCATCGAGCACGTTCTTGAGCTGCTCCTGGGCAAGCCCACCCATGCGTGCCAGGCCCGACACCAGCTTGCGCGGCAGCTGTTCGGAAATGGCATGGGTGCGTTTTGCCGTGTTCTTGGCAAGATCGCCAATGCGTTCCAGGTCCGCCGCAATGCGGATGGTCACCATGATCTGGCGCAAATCCTGCGCCATGGGCTGGCGCTTGGCGATGGTGAGAATGGCTTTTTCTTCCACCTGGTGCTCAAGCGCATCAATCTTGTCATCGGCCGAAATCACGATATCGGCGAGTTTCGTGTCACGCTTGGAAATGGCATCTATGGCATGGGCCAGCTGCTCTTCCGCCAGCCCGCCCATTTGCGCCACCATGGTTTTGAGCGAGGCCAAATCGTCGTCGTATGATCTTACTGTATGGTCGGACATTGATGAATCCCTTGAAGTGGCTTAGCCGAAACGGCCGGTAATGTAATCCTGGGTGCGCTTGTCGAGCGGCTTGGTGAACATGTCATCCGTATCGCCAAACTCCACCAGGTCCCCGAGATGGAAGAAGGCCGTAAGCTGTGAAACCCGAGCCGCCTGCTGCATCGAATGGGTGACAATGATGATGCAGTAGTTCTGGCGGATTTCGTCGATCAGTTCTTCGATGCGGGCCGATGCGATGGGGTCAAGTGCCGAGCAGGGCTCGTCCATCAGGATGATTTCGGGGTTCACCGCAATGGCCCGCGCAATGCACAGGCGCTGCTGCTGGCCGCCCGACAGCCCGGTTCCCGGATGATCGAGGCGGTCTTTCACTTCTTCAAACAGGCTTGCCTTCTTGAGGCTGTTCACCACGATCTCTTCAAGATCGGTTTTTGATTTGGCAATGCCGTG
>JANMKJ010000120.1:0-6986 GCA_031371945.1 Rhodobiaceae bacterium | reverse complement strand
GTCCACCAGCCTGACTTGCCACGGTCATGCCAGCGCTTGGCGTAGATCGCGAGCGATGGATAGAGAAACAGAATGATAATAATCCACATCGGGATCATTGCCTGCATTGCCGCAGCACTCATGGCGGCGGGATCGGCTGCCGGGTCCATGGCGGTCATCGACGTTCCCAAAACCATTCCCAGGATGATAAACAGTATCCATTGGGCCACGACCAATGCCAGCAGGCTTAACCAGAATGGTTTGCGACTGATTCGTCCTTCAAAGCTCGTAAACAGATATTTCCAGTCCATGATGTTCTCCGGGTGCACGAGGGCACCAATGAAGCCCCCGCTGCTTTATCTCCCAGAATCACTTGATCGGGAAGGACAGATTTAATCTCTCAACAATTCATTGATCGAGGTTTTTGACCGGGTTTTCTCGTCCACGGTTTTGACAATTACGGCGCAATAGGTGGAAGGGCCCCAGTCCTGTCCGGGCATTGGCTTGCCCGGCAGATTGCCCGAAACCACAACAGAATAGGGTGGCACATAGCCGGTATGGATTTCACCGGTCATGCGATTTACCACCTTGGTGGAGGCACTTATAAACACACCCATGGCGATGACCGAACCTTCGCCGACCACCACGCCCTCCACCACTTCAGAGCGGGCGCCAATGAAGCAGTTGTCTTCGATGATGGTGGGGCCCGCTTGCATCGGTTCCAGCACGCCACCGATGCCGACACCGCCGGAGAGATGCACGTTCTTGCCAATCTGCGCGCAGGAGCCAACGGTTACCCAGGTATCAACCATGGTGCCCTTGTCGACATAGGCGCCGAGATTGACGAAGGACGGCATGAGAATGGCACCGGGAGCGATATAGGCCGAGTGGCGCACGATGCAGTTTGGTACGGCCCGGAAGCCGGCGGCCCGGAAATCCTTGGCCGTCCAGCCATCAAACTTCGATGGCACCTTGTCCCACCACTTGGATTTGCCCGGGCCGCCGCCGATGAGTTCCATGTCATTGAGACGGAATGACAGCAGAACCGCCTTTTTCAGCCATTGGTTGGTAACCCAGGTGCCGTCAATTTTTTCGGCAACGCGTGCAGCACCTGAATCGAGCAGGCCAAGGGCGTGTTCAACAGCCTTGCGGGTTGGGCCCTTGGTTTTCAGCGAAACCTTGTCTCGGGCTTCCCAGGCGCCTTCAATAATCTCTTGCACATTCTTCACGCGAGTTGCTCCTTCAATTCACTCAGTTCATGGCGATCTTTTTCAAGAATCCCGCGAGGTGGTTGGTGGTGTGGTGGACATAGTCGGGGGTTTGTCCGCCGTTCAGGATATTGGCATCGGCGTTGTCATCGGAGGTGATCAAAACCGTCGTCATTCCAAGCTCATGCGGCGCTTCGAGGTTGCGGGCGATATCCTCGAACATGGCGGATGTCCCGGGCCTTATGTTGGTATGCTTTACGAATTTTTCGTAAGGCCCGCGATCAGGCTTTGGAATGTACTCGGAATCCACGATGTCGAAAATATCCTTGAAGTGATGGGTCACACCCAAGCGGTTCAACACGCTGCGTGCATGGGCAACCGTACCATTGGTAAAAATCAGCTTGCGGCCCGGCAAGGCATGCAAGGCCTCATCAAGGGCCTGGTCCTCGGGCACCGGCGCATAATCGATGTTGTGGGCGTGGTGCAGGAAATAGCGGGGGTCGACCTCGTGTTCCACCATGAGGCCGCGCAACGTCGTGCCATATTTGTGGAACAGGCCTTTCTGTATGGCCTTTGCCTCGACCGGCGGAACGCTGAGGATTTCTGATACCAGGCCCGTCATGCGACGGTCGATCTGGTCAAAGAGCCGACACGACGCGGGGTAGAGGGTGTTATCGAGATCGAACACCCAGGTATCGATATGGGCAAAACCTCTCATACGCCGGCCCGTGAAACGCGCGTACCCACACCATGCGGGGTGAGCAGTTCAAGCAACACCGAATGGGGAACACGGCCATCCAGAATGATCACGCCTTCAACGCCGGATTCCACCACTGCCACGGCACTTTCAACTTTCGGAATCATGCCGGCCGTAATCGTGCCGTCAGCAATGAGCCCGGCAATGTCGGCGACTTTGAGTTCGCTGATGAGTTGCTTGTTCTTGTCGAGAACGCCCGACACATCAGTGAGCATCAACAGGCGCTTGGCCTGGGTTGCGGTGGCAATGGCGCCCGCTGCCGTGTCGGCATTTACATTGTAGGTGTCGCCTTCCCAGCCCACGCCAATGGGCGCAATGACCGGAATGGCATCGCTCTTCATGATGGTTTGCAGGATTTCAATGTTGATGCGCGAGGGTTCACCGACAAAGCCGAAATCGATCTTTTCGGTGATGCCGGTGGCGGTATCAGTTTTGTGTTTCACGTAGCGTTCGGCAATCATCAGGTTGCCGTCCTTGCCGGAAATGCCCACCGCCCGACCTCCGGCCTGCTGGATGGAGGCGACGATGGATTTGTTGATGGACCCTGCCAATACCATTTCAACAACGTCCATGGTTTCCTTGTCGGTTACCCGGAGTCCCTCGCGGAAAACCGCCTTGACGGCCAACTTGTCCAGCATCTTGTTGATCTGGGGGCCACCGCCGTGCACAACGATAGGGTTGAGGCCACACACTTTGAGCATCACCATGTCGCGGGCAAATTGCTGGGACAGCTTGGGGTCTACCATGGCGTGGCCGCCATACTTCACGACGATGACCTGGTCGTCATAGCGTTGCAGGAACGGCAGGGCCTCCGACAGGATGCGGGCAGTTTCAGGAATTGGAATGTCTGTCATGGCGAATATTTCCCAACACTCATTTCGGCGCCTTATAGGGCAAAAGCTGTTCTTGCCAAGAATGAACTTAAAGCAGGCCGGCGATTTCCGCGCGGAGTTCGTCGAGGCCGGTAAATTTGTCGCTGGAGGTTGCATGAATGAAGGGGAAGGCCGCGGCGCGCTTTTTGACCGCAGCTTCGGTTTCCGTGAAGATTTGGCTCACTTCCGCCGGCTTCAGCTTGTCGATCTTGGTTAAAACCAGCTGGTAGGTAACGGCGGATTCATCAAGCAGGTCAAACATTTCCTCGTCTGCCGCCAGCACGCCATGGCGGGAATCGATCAGCACAAAGGCGCGGGTCAGGCCGGGGCGGCCCCTCAGGTAGCCCCTGAGCATGGATTGCCACTTCTTCACTTCCTTCTTGGGGGCCTTGGCGTAACCATAGCCAGGCATGTCAATGAGGGTGAGCCGTTCGGCAATGCTGAAGAAGTTGAGATCGCGGGTGCGGCCCGGCGTGTTGGAGGCACGGGCCAGTTCCTTGACGCCGGTGAGAGCGTTGATCAGTGATGATTTGCCAACATTGGACCTGCCGGCAAAGGCTATTTCCACGCCGCTGACGGGCGGCAATTGATGCAGGGCGGCCACGCCCAGCATGAACGTTGAAGGAGCGGAAAACAGTCTCCGCCCCTCCAGCAGTTGGTCATCGGTGAACCGGTCGGTCAAGGTGCCGCTGGTTTCTTTTTCACGAAGGGCAGGCTGTCCTTGATGTTACCCAGGAGATCGAGATCCACGCCATTGCGCTTCATGATCACCGACTGCTGGAGAATGGACAACGAGTTGCTCCACGCCCAGTAGATGACGAGGCCGACGGGGAAGCTGCCAAGCATGAAGGTGAAGATGATCGGCATCCAGTTGAACAGGCTGGCCTGAACCGGATCCGGCGGGGTCGGATTGAGGCGCATTTGCACCCACATGGTGATGCCCATCAGGATTGGCCAAACGCCAAGCATCAGAAGGTGCGGCGGCGACCAGGGAATAAGGCCAAACAGGGTAAACAGGTTGGTGGGGTCCGGGGCCGACAAATCATGGATCCAGCCAAAGAAGGGAGCGTGGCGCAATTCGATCGAGGTGAGGATGACCTTGTAGAGCGAGAAGAACACTGGAATTTGCACGACAACCGGTAAGCAGCCCGAGATCGGTGACACCTTTTCACGCTTGTAGAGCTCCATCATGCCCTGCTGTTGCTTGGCCTTGTCTTCCGGGTAGAGCTCCTTGAGCTTGGCCATTTCCGGCTGCAGCTTTTTCATTTTGCTCATGGAAGCATAGGACTTGCTCGCAAGCGGATAAACCGCAAGCTTCACAAGCACGGTGGCCACCAGAATGGCAATGCCGAAGTTGCCAACAATGCCCTTGATGAATTCGAGGAGGTAGAACATGGGCTTGGTAATGAATTCGAACCAGCCCCAGTCAATCATCAGATCAAACTTCTTGATGTGGTATTTTTCGCCAATGGCCTGGATGGTCTTGACCACCTTGGCACCGGCAAACAGCTGGTCCTGATAGGTGGCGGTGGCACCGGGCTGCACCACGATGGCGTCCCGGGCGAGATAGTCGGTCTGATAGACGTTGCGGTCGTTCTGCAGCTGGTGCTGGAAACTGGTGGTGATCGCCTTGGTCTGGTCGGGGATCAGGGTCGCGGCCCAATACTTGTCGGTGAAGCCAATCCAGCCACCTTGCGAATCCACCCGTGTGGGTTCGGTTGCTTCCAAAACATCCTTGTAGTGGATTTCCTGCAGCTTATCGTCGAGAAAGCCAAGCATGCCTTCAAAGAATACCCAGTAGCCTGCCACGACCGGCGTGTCCTGGCGCTGAATGCGGCCGTAGGGAATGAGAGCCACGGCCGCAGCAGAATTGTTGGTCACACCTTGGGTGATGGAAAAAACATATTTGTCATCGATTGCAATCTGCCGGGTGAAGGTGAGGCCAGCGCCATTGTCCCAGGTCAGCGTTACGGGTTTACCCACTTCCAACACTGCACCTGCAGGCGCCTGCCAGATGGTTTTTGAATCGGGAAGGGTTGCTGTGGTTCCCGTTGCACCCACCATGCCCTGCTCGGCAAAGAAAGCATTGGGTGATCCCGCGGGAGACAGCAGCACGATTGTCGGGCTCTTGGGATCAATGGTCTCGCGGTATTGGGTGAGATGCAAGTCGTCGAGCTGGGCACCAGCCAGATTGATCGAGCCCTGCAATTCAGGCGTTTCAATTTTCAGGCGTGGCGCATTGGCCAGGGCCTTGTCGCGCGCCATTGCCAACGAAGGCAGTGCTGCACCCGGAACGGGAGCTGGAGTGGTAGCCTGGGCAATTTCAGCTTCCTTCTGGGCCTTATTGGCGAGCGGGCCTGCATAAAAATACTGCCAGCCGAATATAATCGCCATCGACAGCAGGATCGCTGCAATGAAATTCTTGTTGTTCAGGTCATTCATGATTTACCCTTGTCAGCCACTTCATGTGGCGTCCGATGCAGCCGCTTCAAGGCGCTGCCGAGATCTTTCTGCAAATCGGCGAAGTTTCGCGTGGCCGTTGCCATGCGGCCAATCAATACGTAATCAAATCCCGCCACGGCCTGGGCCTTGAGTTCCAGCCTGACGATTTCGCGCAGGCGGCGCTTGGCCCGGTTACGGGTAACGGCGTTGCCGATCTTCTTGCTGCAGGTAAAACCAACCCGTGGAGCTGCATCGTCCAGCCTGTTGCGCAGCTGGAGGACCATGCCCGGAGTTGCCTGCGACAACGCCCTTGCGGCGGCAACAAAGTCCTGCCTCCGCCTGAGATGTTCCATCGTCTTGTGGTTAAGCCGAGAGCCGCTTGCGGCCCTTGGCGCGACGGCGAGTGATCACGTTGCGGCCACCAACTGTTGCCATGCGGCTGCGGAATCCGTGCCGACGCTTGCGGACAATCTTGGACGGTTGGTAAGTGCGCTTCACGATAAGTCTCCGTATTTCTCTAAAACATCCCTAAAACACCAGTATTTTCAAATACATGCCACATTGCTCTGAGAGGCATGTATTGTGCTTTTAGGGGTAGGTTTTTATCTCTTCAATGAATTGAGCCGGGTTATATGAGCAAAGCTGCGGGAAAGTCAACGCTGGCGCCAAAACAGGGCTACACTGACGCTGAATTATTCCTATATATCGTCCAGTGTGACCTTTCGGCAGGCAGGTAAAATTATTTTCCAACGTTTGCAACCACAGCCCGGTGCAGCACGTAATGGTTTTGTTGGGCTTTTTTGGGATCAGCCAGCAGGAACGCATGCAAGACATCAAGAAGACCAGGCAGCGCAAGACGGCGGGGATATTGGGAAGCCTTTCCGCCAAGGTCCTGTTGCTCACCATCATGTTCGTCATGCTCGGCGAAATCCTGATATTTGTGCCCTCAATTGCGAATTTCCGCATCCAGTGGCTCAAGGGCCGCGTCGCCCAGGCTGAAATTGCAGCACTCGCGGCCGAGGCCGCTCCCAATGACTCGCTGTCGAGTGAACTGAAGGCCGAGATCCTCAAGAGTGCCGGTGCCATGGTCATTTCGCTGGAGAAGGAGGGCAGCCGCAAGCTGGTGCTGCGGGCCGATGGCAACTACATGATTGATGCCAGTTTCGATCTGCGCAACACCATGTGGTATGGAGCTATCAAGGATGCCTTTGGTACTCTTGTTATGGGTGACCAGCGGGTGATCAGCATTATCGACACGCCACCCAACATGGCGGGTGACAGCATTGAAATCGCACTGGCTGAAAAAACCCTGCGTTCGGCCATGGTGGGATTTGGGATCAACATCCTCCTGTTGTCCATCTTCCTATCGCTGCTGGTGGCTTCGATGATTTTTGGCGCCCTCAATTGGGTGCTGGTAAAACCGATGCAGCGACTCACCCGCAACATGGTGGCCTTTGGCCAGAACCCGGAAGATTTTTCGCGCATCGTCGCACCCTCTGAACGGCGCGATGAGATCGGCGTCGCCGAAGTGGAATTGCACGACATGCAGACCGAGCTTGCCACCATGCTGCAGCAAAAAAACCATTTGGCGGCGCTGGGTCTGGCAGTAAGCAAGGTGAGCCACGACCTGCGCAACATGCTCACTTCCGCGCAACTTATTTCGGATCGGCTTACGGCGGTTGAAGACCCCACGGTCAAGCGATTTGCACCAAAGCTCATCAGCTCGCT